>RFJH01000207.1 GCA_003694975.1 Anaerolineae bacterium
CATGACAACCTTCAGCGGCAACGGTTTCAAGCACCGCAGCATCAACGCCGATACTCAGGCCATGCTCGAAGTGGCGCGCAAGAACGGCATTGAAACGGTATGGGACCGCCTGGAGAAGCAACAGCCCCACTGCGGTTACTGCAGCCTGGGGACCTCGTGCCGGAACTGCGTCATGGGTCCTTGCCGCGTGGACCCCTTCGGAAACGGCCCCCAGAAGGGCGTCTGCGGCGCGGATGCAGATATCATCGTCGCCCGCAACCTGG
This sequence comes from Anaerolineae bacterium, assembly GCA_003694975.1. Classification (GTDB taxonomy): domain Bacteria; phylum Chloroflexota; class Anaerolineae; order Anaerolineales; family Villigracilaceae; genus J097. Next base: position 264 of record RFJH01000207.1, read on the forward strand.
GACGCATGATCGCCGCCGGCGCCTCCTCCCATAGCGACCACGGACGCGACATCCTGGAAACCCTCTATCACGTCGGCGAAGGCAAGACGGACATCTACAGGATCACCGACCCGGCCAAACTGAAACGCCTGGCCGCCGAATACGGCATCGAGACCGAAGGCAAAAGCGACCAGGAGATCGCTAAAGAACTCGCCTGGGAGATGATGGAAGATTTCGGAATGCGGCGCGAGAAACTCCCCATGGCCGCCCGTGCCCCCAAAGCGCGCCAGGAACTCTGGGAAAAAACGGGGGTCTACCCGCGTGGCATTGACCGCGAGAACGTGGAGATGCTCCACCGCACCCACATGGGCGTGGATAACGACTGGGTCAACATCCTGCTGCACGCCGTGCGCACCGGCCTGAGCGACGGTTGGGGCGGCTCGATGCTGGCCACCGAACTCTCGGATACCCTCTTCGGCACGCCCACGCCCAAGATGTCGCACATGAACCTCGGCTCGCTCAAGGCCGATCACGTCAACATCATCCTGCACGGCCACAACCCCATGCTCTCAGATGTCATCGTCGCCGCATCGCAAGACCCCGACCTGATCGCCCTCGCCAAAGAAAAGGGAGCGAAGGGCATCAACCTGGCCGGAGTCTGTTGCACCGGCAACGAGGTGCTGATGCGACACGGAATCCCCATGGCCGGTAACCACCTGATGCAGGAACTCGCCATCATGACCGGCGCGGTCGAAGCCATGATCGTGGATTACCAATGCATCATGCCCGCCGTGACCGAGGTCGCCAAGTGCTTCCACACCAAAGTCATCAGCACCTTCGATAAGGCCAAATTCCCCGGCGCGGAGCACATCAGTTTCGACCCCGCCCGCGCCCTGGAGATCGGGAAACAAATCGTCCGCACGGCCATAGAGAACTATCCCAACCGCATCCAGGAACGCGTCTTCATCCCCGATGAACCGGTTAAGATGATGACCGGCTTCTCCATCGAAGCCATTCTGGAAGCCCTGGGTGGCACACCGCAACCCCTGATCGACGCCATCGTCAAAGGGCAGATTCGCGGCGCGGTCGGCGTTGTCGGCTGCAACAACCCCAAGATCAAGCAAGACCTGGGTCACACCGAACTGACCAAACGCCTGATCGAGAACGACATCCTGGTCGTGGTCACCGGCTGCGCCACCGTGGCGGACGGCAAGGCCGGACTGATGACCCCCGAAGCCGCCGACCTGGCCGGCCCGGGCCTGAGCGCCGTCTGCAAGGCATTGGGCATCCCGCCCGTCCTGCACCTCGGCTCGTGCGTGGACAACACGCGCATCCTCGTCCTGGCCGCCGCGCTCGCCAACGCCCTGAACGTGGATATCAGCGCTCTCCCACTGGCAGGCGCCGCGCCCGAATGGTACTCGGAGAAAGCCGCCACCATTGGCGTTTATGCGGTCGGCTCCGGTATCTTTACCGTGCTCGGCATCGCCCCGCCCATCTTCGGCAGCCCGAACATCGTCAAACTGCTCACGGAGGGCCTGGAGGACGTCTTCGGCGCGACCTTCGCCGTCGAGCCAGACCCGAATCGCGCCGCCGCGCTGATTCGTCGCCACATCGAGAAGAAACGCGCCGGCCTCGGCCTCTCGGCCATTGACCCGGAGGATATCCCCCTGCCGGAAGCCGAACTGGCCCTGGCATAAGCCATCGTCGCTCTCCCTCCTGCTTTGAGATAAACCGGCAGGAGGGAGGGCAAGGAGGCGCATATGAACGTTGTCATCATCGGCGCCGGGCCGGCCGGAGTGAGCACCGTAGAGACTCTGCGCGCCTACGACCGCCGGGCACGCATCACCGTGCTAAGCGCAGAGCCAAAGCCGCCCTATTCCCCTCCGGCCATGGCCGATCACTTCATCCACGGCACGAACACTCACCTCTGGCGCGGCGAAGACTGGCCGGAACGCTGGGGCGTGGAGTACCGCAAAGGGACGAAAGTCGCTGCCATACAACCGGACGCCCATCGCGTGGTGCTCGAAAGCGGTGAAACGCTGGAATACGACCGACTGGTCATCGCCACCGGCAGCCGCCTCTACGCCCCGCTCGAAGGCGCTGACCTTCCCGGCGTCCACAACTTCAAATCGCTGAGCGCGGCGGAGGCCATCGTGCAGGAAGTCAAAGAGGGGAACGCCCGCACCGCTCTAATCGTCGGCGCAGGGTTCATCGGCATGGAAATCGCCCTCCTGCTACGCGAACTGGGCGTGGAAGTCACCCAGGTCGAGATGCTGGATCAGGTCATGGGGCGCATGCTGGATAAGGACACCGCCGCCATCGCCCTCGATCTGATGCGTCAGCGCGGTGTGGACGTGCGCCTGAACACCAAAGGCGAGGCCTTCATCGGTAACGGAAAGGCCACGGGCGTGCGCATCGCTTCCGGCGAGGTGTTGAGCGCCGATATCCTCATCGCCGCCACCGGCGTGAAGCCCAATCTCGGCTTGCTGGAAGGCAGCGGCATCGAGCACGAATGGGGCATCCTGGTTGACGACCACATGCGCACCAACGCCCCCGACGTATACGCTGCCGGTGACGTCGTGGAAGTGCCCGACCGGCTGACCGGCGAGAGATACGTCCACGCCATCTTCCCGAACGCGGTCGAGCAGGGGCGCGTCGTCGGCCTGAACCTGGCGGGATACGATGTCCGCTACGAGGGCGGGGAGCGCATGAACAGCCTGAAGCACCTCGGCCTGCCGATTATGGCCGTCGGCCTGAAAGAAGGGGACGAGGTGTTGCAGGCAAAGGAAAACGGCACCCTGCGCACGTTGTACCTGAAGGAAAACCGGCTGGTCGGCTTCCAACTGGTCGGTGATATCCGCGCCGCAGGGGTGTTACGCGCCTTGATCCTGCGCGGCAGCGATGTCCGCCCCTTCAAACACCGCCTGCTCGACCCGAACTTCGGCCAGGGGATGGTTGTCTGGCACGCCATTGCCCCATACGCCTAATAACCATAAAACGGGGCAGAGGGCAATCCCCCTGCCCCGTTCTCATTACGAAAAACTTACAGTTCTGTAAACGGCTTTACAGAACTGAAAAGTCATTTCAGGCATATTCCGCGTATAATAAGTTCAACAGCATGAACGCAGGAAGGAAATCGCCCCTATTCCTCCCCAGGTTGTAGGGCTCGCGGGGCAGGCAACTTCCAGAGTTCATCGCTTCCTCCCAAAATTGGGCGCATGTTCTCCCTCCCCGCGCCCGGCAGGGGCCCCCTCCCCCCTGCCATCCATACCAGGAAGCCCCTTCCCGGCGGGGCTTCCTTTTTTATCTCGCCCGCAGCCAATCCACTCCCAACAAAACGCTCATAGCAGCGGCGGGAGACAGCAAAACATACCATTCCAGAGGTACCCGTCCTCGCCGCCACAAGGAGAACGTCCCAATCCCAAGAACGAGCACGGTGAGGAGGAGCACTCGCGCCAGATGAATGCGCTCCAGGGTGCGAACATCCTCCTGAGGGGCAGCATGACGCAGGCGCCGCAAAAACTCACCCAGGTCCCACGTCACCAGCCCTCCCAAAGCGCCCGCGAGCATCCAGGACGGGGGCAGATCGAGCCACAATCCGTACGCCGCGGCTGCGGTGAACGCCGGCAGCCCAAGCGTCGAGACCCAGGACCAGCGGCGGACCTGGGCAAAGAACCACAGTGCTCCAAATCCAAGCACCCAGCGTGCGAAGAGAGCATACCCTCCCTGTGAATACCCCCAGGCCAGCGAAAAGATTCCCATGAGCAGAGCCAGGTACAAGGCGACAACCGTCCTCCACATCGCGCCCATTGTACCACCCGTGATATACTGCCGGAGACATCATGCCCACAGGAGAGCACGCTATGACTGCCACCCCTTCCTTCGCAGGAAAAACCGCCCTGGTGACCGGCTCCGGTCGCGGTATCGGACGTGCCATTGCCCTGCACTTCGCCCGCCTCGGCGCGGACGTGGTGGTCAACTTCTTCCGCAACCGCGCCCCCGCCGAACAAACCGTTGCCAATATTGAGAGCCTCGGTCGTCGCGCCCTGCTGGTCAAGGCCAACATTGGCGACCTGGACGACCTGAACCGCCTCTTCGACGAGACCGAACGCGCCTTTGGCGGCCTGGACATCCTCGTCCACAACGCGGCCTCCGGCTACAACCGCCCCGTGCTGGAGCAAAAACCCAAAGGCTGGAACTGGACGATGAATATCAACGCCCGTGCCCTGCTCTTCGCCGCGCAGCGCGCCGTCCCTCTGATGGAGCGACGCGGCGGGGGACATATCGTCAGCATCACCAGCCCGGGAGGGCGCTTTGTCCTGCCGGAGTACGTCGTCGTGGGGGCGAGCAAGGCCGCGCTGGAAGCCCTGACGCGCTACCTGGCCGTGGAACTGGCACCGTTCAACATCGTGGTCAACGCCGTCTCGCCGGGTGTCGTGGAGACCGAGGCGCTCCGCCACTTTGACGCGACACAAGAGAGGGGCCTGATCGAACGCGTGGCGCGCGAGACGCCCGCCGGTCGCCTGGTCACGCCGCAGGATGTGGCGGAGGTGGTCGCCTTCCTGTGCTCCCCTGCCGCGCACATGATTCGCGGCCAGGTGCTCACCGTAGACGGGGGATACACCCTGCGCCTGCGCTGACCACCTCCTCAGGAAATCAGGATCGCCCGCGCCGGCGCGCCCTCGCAACCGATCAGTTTAAGCGGCAGGCAATACAATTCGTACTCTCCTTCAGGGACATCCCACAGGTTCACCCCCTCGATGACCACGACTCCCGCGCCGAGCAGAATGCGATGGGTCGGGCCGGGATCGCGGAAGGGAGCCACGGAGAGGTAATCCGCGCCGACGAGACGGACACCATGCGCCACCAGCCATTCCGCGCCGTCGGCGGTCACGGCGACGTAGTCTTTCCGAAAATCGGGCACGCGACGCGCCCAAAGGGCCGAGTTGCGCGTGCGGAAGAGCAGGCGCGAGGTCCCGGTCGGGATCGAGGCCGCCTCCAACGCCGCGGCGGTGATGTCATCCAGGTCGTCCGGGAAGTGCACCACGTAGGCCGGGCCGGTCAGGACGTCCAGGGGCAGGGACTCCACGGTGCGGCCATCGTTCAGGAAGTGATGCGGCGCGTCCACATGAGTGCCGATGTGTGCGCCCGCGCTCAAGCGCGAGACGTTGGCCGGCGCGCCCGCGTCCATCGCCTCGACCTGCTCGATGACGATGGGGGCATCCCCCGGCCAAACGGGGAGTTCAGGGGAAATGGGGAGGGAAATATCGTAGATGGTCATGGTTGGATGGTCGTGTGGTCGGATGGTCGGGTGGTCGGGATGGTCGGGTGGTCGGAGGGTCGGGGTGGTCAGGTGGTCGGGATGGTCGGGTGGTCGGGTGGTCAGGTCATGGGAGGGCATACGTCCAATCGCTGACGCCGAAGATGGTGGTAAGAAGGCTTTCGCGCTCATCGGGGGTCATCGGGCGGGGGCGGGCGTAGTCTTCCAGCATGGCGGTCAGGAGTTCGGTGCCGATGTACCGCCCATCGTAGAAGACGTGCCGGTCGAGGAACTCGCGGCGCGTGCCCCATTCGGGGATGTCCATCTGATCGAAGAAGAGGTTGCCCAGACCGTAGTGAATAAAGGTGCCGTGATAGATTTCCATCGCCTGGGGGAAGTGCGCCTGACTGCCGCTGACGATGGTCGCGCCGGCATCGGCGATGGC
>RFJH01000026.1 GCA_003694975.1 Anaerolineae bacterium
CAGGTGGGCCTCGCCCCAGAAATTCCGCCTTGGCTCCAGCCTATCGCGTCCTTCCTGTGAGATTGAGGCCCTTTTTGTGGGTGTTGGCCCAAAACCGTTATTGCGGCATCACGGGCACAGCAGGGCAAAATTCTTATACCATAAAGTTCAAGGGAGGGGTAGGGAAAGATTAAAAAGCAATGACTGGGTCATGCGGACTTTCCCTGTCCCGAAAATTATTCTTTCTCCGGCGGTAAATCTAGTTTGATGTGCAGTTCTTTCAACTGTTCGGGGTCTACCGGCGAGGGAGCGCCGCCCATGACATCGCGTGCGGCCTGGTTTTTGGGGAAGGCAATCACCTCGCGTATGTTCGGTTCATCGGCCAGAATCATGCAGATACGGTCAATGCCCGGAGCGATACCACCGTGTGGCGGAGTGCCGTATTCAAAGGCCTCTAGCATATGCCCAAAGCGCTCTCGTGCCACATCAAGGTCGAGACCAATGAGTTGGAACACTTTTTCCTGCAAGGCCCGGTCGTGGATACGAATCGAGCCGCCGCCGACTTCGTAGTTGTTGAGCACCATGTCATATTGCGTGCCGCGCGCTTTGCCGGGGTCGGTATCGAGCAGAGGGATGTCCTCAGGCATGGGGGCGGTGAAGAGGTGATGGCTGGGGTCCCAGCGCTTTTCTTCCTCGTTCCACACCACGAAGGGGAAATCGATTACCCAGCAGAAGGCGAGTACATTCGGATCGCGCAACCCCAGGATATCGCCCAAATGGACGCGCAATCGCCCCAGGACATCGAAGACAACCTCCCGCTTATCGGCGACGAACAGAAGCAGGTCACCCGGCCTGGCTTCCATGCGTTCCAGGAGGGCATTCAATTTCTCCTCGCTGAGGAACTTAGCGAAGGAGGAGCGTTGTTCGCCTTCCGGTGTGATGGCCAGGTAGGCCAGGCCTTTTGCCCCGTATTGCTTGACCCATTCGGTTAGTTCGTCAATTTGCCGTCGGGTGTAGTGCCCCAACCCTCTGGCGTTGAGACCGCGCACATCCCCCCCTGAGGCTACGGCTGTCTCAAAAACCTTGAAGCCGCATCCTTCGGCAATGTCGCTAATGTTTACCAGTTCCATCCCGAAGCGGAGATCGGGGTTGTCTTTGCCGAATCGCTCCATGGCTTCGTGGTATGTCAAGCGCGGCCAGGGACTGGCGAGAAGGCGTTTGTGGGGGACGATCTCGGCGACCAGTTGGGTGAACAGGTCCTCGATCAGTGCCATCACGTCCTCGCGTTCGACAAATGACATTTCCAGATCGAGTTGAGTGAATTCGGGTTGCCGGTCGCCGCGCTGGTCTTCGTCGCGGAAGCAACGCGCGATCTGGAAGTAGCGTTCAACACCTGCGACCATGAGCAATTGCTTTAATTGTTGCGGTGATTGGGGCAGGGCGTAGAACTCGCCCGGGTGAAGGCGCGAGGGGACCAGGTAGTCACGCGCTCCCTCCGGCGTGGTTTTGAATAAAATCGGGGTCTCGATTTCCAGGAAGCCGCGCGCATCCAGGTAATCGCGTATGAACTTGACCACGCGGTGGCGCAGTTCCAGATTGCGTTGCATCCGCTCCCGCCGTAAATCAAGATAGCGGTATTTCAAGCGGACGTTCTCGTCCACTTCTTCTTCTTTGTTGATAACAAAAGGAAGCGGCCTGGCTTTGTTCAACACGTTCACTTCCTGCGCGTCCACCTCGATTTCGCCTGTGGCCAGGTTGGGATTCTCCGCGCCTTCGGGACGGCGACGCACCACGCCGATGACCTGCAACACCCATTCCACGCGCACATCATGGACGATGGGCAATTTTTCCGGGTCTACGACGACCTGTACCAGGCCAAAGCGGTCCCGCAAGTCAATGAAAGTTACCCCGCCGTGGTCGCGCCGGCGATGTACCCAACCGGCCAGGGTCACTTTTTGACCGACATGACTGGGGCGCAGTTCTCCGCAGGTATGTGTCTTGTACATGCCAGACCTCCAGTGACAAAATAAATCGCCCTCCGCGTTCACGCGTTGGGCGATGAAAGGTCGCTTTTTTGTGCTCAACCCATGCTTCGCCCAACCCGCAGGAAGGGGGCGTTTTTATCGTCGTTTCGAGGGGTGGGGAGGGATGCATTGCACATGATGGCGTTATTATAGCACAAGCCGAGATGCTCAGGATGGCTGTGTCACACGGTCACTCATCTCATCCAGGGCAGCGACCTGGTCCTCCGATAGCCGCCAGCCGAGGGCGCCGGCGTTTTGGGCGGCCTGTCTGGCGTTCTTGGCGCCTGGAATGGGCAGTGCACCTTTGCAGATGACCCAGTTCAGCGCGATTTGCGCGGGGGATTTCCCTCCCAGATCTTGCCCAATCTCGGTCATCAGGCGCAGGAGGGGCTGGATGTTAGCCAGGATGCCGGCATAGCGCCGACCGCGCAGGCCGGGAGGGGGATTCTCCGGTGTGTATTTTCCGGTCAGCAGACCCATCTCAAGGGGGCTATAAGCGATCAGGCGCACCCCCAGTTCTTTACAACGCGCCAGAAGGCCGTTTTTTTCAATTTTGCGGTCCAACAGACTGTACTTTACCTGATTGGATGCCAGCGGGATATCGTGTCGTGCCAGTGCAGAGTAGGCGCGCATCATTTGAGTCTGGTTGTAATTGGAGACTCCAACCGTGCGCGTCAGACCCGCGGCGACCGCTTCCGCCAGGGCATCCATCCACGTCTCGATCGGGACCGGGGGAAACGGCCAGTGAATCTGGTAGAGGTCCACTCTCTCCATCCCCAGGCGTTCCAGGCTGTGCCTCAGCGCGCGCAAGAGCGATTTACGGCTCAATCGCCAGGGGAAAGGCATGAACTTGGTCGCGATCAGGATGGCTTGTCCGCTCTCGCGGATGAGTTTCCCGACCATTCGCTCGGATTTGCCCTGTCCGTAGACCTCTGCCGTGTCAATGAAGCGGATGCCTTCCTGGGTAGCAACCTCGAACGCGGCACGGATATCCTCATCGCTGTATCCGCGCCCATAGTTCCAGAGGATTCGGTCACCCCATGCCCAGGTGCCGAGCCCCATCTCGATAGCGTGCAGAAAGCGGGTTTCCTCAGCCGGCGGCGTGCTCACGGATAACCTCCTTCAAGCCTAATTCAACCTGATTCGTTGCTCACGATCGACGCTGTACCGTGTCCGTATTCTATCAGCAGGTGCGCCAGAGGGCAACAGGGTAGCCAGTTGTGAGATTTCCGGTTACAATCTTCCCCGTCACAATTCCTGCTTGAAGGAACTGATGGAACGCCATGCTCTCACGACCTTGTGGTGGGAGAATGGCGCTCCCTGAGTTCCGGGGAGGCTGTTATGGATTCGAAGCCACAGATTCCGGAGGAACCGGAAGCGCCGGATGAACTGGCGAAACGCCTTTCTTTGCCCATCCAACAGGTTCACCTTCTTTCTCGAGCGCTGACGCATCGTTCCTACGTGAACGAACACCCTGAAGTTGTTGAGGACAATGAGCGGCTGGAGTTCCTGGGCGATGCTGTGCTGGATTTCGTCGTCGCGGCATGGCTTTATCATCATTGCCCGGAAATGCAGGAGGGCGATCTGACGCGCATGAGGGCTGCTCTGGTGTGCGAGGAGCAATTGGCTGCCTTTGCCCGTCAACTTAACCTGGGGCGCGCTCTGCGCCTGGGTAGGGGGGAGGCCAATGCTGGAGGTCGAGATCGTCCCGCTTTGCTTTGTGCCACGTTTGAGGCTGTAGTCGGTGCGTTGTACCTCGATGGCGGCATCTCGGCTGTGGAGGCATTTGTCCTCCCTCTCGTAGCAGAGGCCGCAAAGGAAATCATGCGCCACTCAGAACTTTACGACCCTAAGAGCCGCCTCCAGGAGTGGACGCAGGCTCAGAAAATGGGGCGCCCGGAGTACGTCGTTATCGGGGAAAGCGGGCCGGATCATGCCAAGACATTTGAAATCGAGGTGCGCGTCAACGGCGAGGTCTACGGGCGGGGCGTTGGATCAAGCAAACAGGCTGCCGCTCAAGCCGCCGCACAGGCCGCTCTGAAGAGGCTGGGGCTGGTGTAACCGGTTGTCGATATTTTGCGGAGAGACTTTTCTCACATGCCACTACGCATCAAATCATTGGAACTGCACGGCTATAAGACGTTTGCCGAACGCACTCTCTTTGAGTTTGCAGAGGGCATTACGGCCATTGTTGGCCCGAATGGCTCCGGTAAGTCAAACATTGCCGATGCGCTTCGCTGGGTGCTGGGGGAACAGTCGTACAGCCTGTTGCGCGCCCGACGCACGGAGGACATGATTTTCTCCGGCTCTGAGCAACGCAGTCGCGCCGGAATGGCTTCGGCGACGGTTCTCTTCGATAATAGTGACAACTGGCTTCCTCTGGAGTTTTCCGAGGTTACGCTTGCCCGCAGAGCCTACCGTGATGGCCGCAATGAGTATCTTCTCAATAACCAGACTGTCCGCCTGAAGGACATCAAAGAAATTCTGGCCAAATCGGGTCTGAGCGAACGAACGTATACCATCCTCGGCCAGGGTATGGTGGACGCGGCGCTGGCGCTGCGTGCGGACGAAAGGCGTAAACTGTTCGAAGAGGCCGCCGGCGTGGGACTTTACCGTGCGCGCCGTGAGGAGGCGCTGCGAAGGCTGGATACCACTCTGCGCAACCTGGACCGTGTGCAGGATATTATGGCCGAACTCGAGCCTCGTCTCCGTACCCTGGAACGACAGGCCAGGAAAGCACGCGAATATGCTCAGGCCCAGGCCGACTTGCGTCTCTTGTTGCGCGAGTGGTATGGCTATCACTGGCATCGTGCCCAGAAGGACCTGGCCTCCGCGCGTGGGGCTGTGCGTGAGCAGGAAGGCCGCCTGCAGAAAGCCCGCCAGGCGTATCAGGAGACCCAGGAAAAGTACAACGCTTTTCGCGAGCGCTTGCAGGCGCTGCGTTCTCAGGTGAGCGCCTGGCGTAGTCAACTTGCTGCTCTTCAGAGCCGGCGCGAGCAAATCCGCCGTGAAATGGCGGTCCTGGAAGAGCGTCGTCGTTCCCTGACCCTTTCACAGCAAGAAGGAGAGATCGAACGCGAGCGCCTTCAGGCCGAACTTCAGGTGGCACACGAACGCCTGCATTCTGCCGGCGAAGAGGTCGAGCGACTACAACAAGAGTACGAAGATGCCAGGACAGAGGCAGAAACCGCTCAGGCCGCTCTTCAGGCACGTCAGAAGGAGCGCGAGCAGGCCGAGGCGCGTTACCAGGCTGCCCTGCAATCTTTGACGAATTGGCGCGCCCGACTGGCCGAGTTGCGAGCCCGCCGAGACGAACTGCAATCCCGCCTCGAAAACCATCGCGAGAAATTGACTTCCCTCGAGCGGGACGTCCATGAGGCGGAACAAGCCCTCCGCGATTTGGAGGAGCGTCAGCACCGGGCGGCTCTGGCGCGGCAGGAGGCCGAAAAAGCCGTTCAGAAGGCAGAGCGCGCGCTGGAGGAACAACGTGCTCGCACCGTCGCGCTGGAGGAACAGCGTCGCACGAACCTGGAGGAGCGGGCGCGCCTGGAAGCCGAGCAGGACCGCCTTCAGAACCGGTTGGATGTGCTGATACAGGCAGAGCAATCTCTCGCAGGGTACGCTGAGGGTGCTCGTTTTCTTCTTGATGCAGCACGTCGTTCTCGTCTTCAAGGTGTGCGCGGCGCCCTCAGCACGGCGCTGTCTGTCCCTGCAGAACTGGAAACGGCCATCGCTGCCGCCCTCGGCGACTATCTGGATGCTGTGCTCCTCACATCAGCAGAGGATGTGGACCGGGCACTGGATTTGCTTTCCGGCGATGATGCGGGACGCGCGGCATTGTTACCTCTGGCTCATCTCATAGAATCTTCCCCCGTTTCCCCTCCCAACGATCCGGCGTGCCTCGGGGTGGCATCGGATCTCGTTCAAGCGCCGGATGACCTGCGCCCGGCGGTGGATTTACTCCTGGGGCAGGTGCTCATCGCTCGTGACCGGAAATCGGCGCGACGCTTTGTGCGCGATGCATTGCCCCCTGTGAGGGTGGTGACGCTGCGTGGTGAAGTCTTTCACGCCGATGGGATGGTATTTGCAGGAAAACCGCGAGGCGCCGGGATGCTGAGCCGCCCGCGCCAGCGGAAGGAACTGGAAGAAGCCCTGTCCAAGACCGCCCGGAAGATCGACGCGTTGAACGATGTACTGCGTCGCCTGGGCGAGGAACTTGCCACTTCCCGCGACGCACAACATAGGTGCGAGGAGGACGTGCGCGCTGCACAACGCCTTCTGGAGGAAGCCCGGGAAGCGGAGAGGACGGTCTCTCTGGAGGTGGAAGCGGCGCGCCGTCAGCGGACGTGGCAAATCGAGCAGTATGCTCAGGCGAAGGCGGAGATCGAAACGCTCGAGGCAGGGTGTCGGCACGTTGATGAGGAGCAAGCCGAGGTCGAGAGCCGTGTCGCCGAGGCTCGTGAGGGTGTGCAACGCCTGGAAGGAGCGTTCGTCTCTCTGGATCTGGATGAGGCTCAGGAGCGTGTCGCTTACTGGAGGACACGTCTGGCCGTCGCCGAACGCGCCCTGGACGACGCGCGCGCCCGTCAGGCAGAGCGCCGGGAGACATTAGAAGGGCTGGAATCACGCCTTCGGGCGTTGGAAGAGCGTCTGGCGCAGACCGGGCGTGAGATAAAAGAATTAGCGGTCAAATACGAGGAATTGGCGGAGCAGGAGGGTGAGATCGGCGCGCAGGTTGAGGCGCTTCGCACCCAAATCGAACCCGCCGAGAAAGAACTGACCGAAGAGGCACAAATCGAGGCGTACCAAAAGGCGGAAAACGAGGCCCAGCGCGCGCTGGCTCTGGCTGAGCGCCTCTATGCTCAGGCGCAACTCAATCTGACCCGCAGCCAGGAGCGCCTGGACGCCCTGCGCCAACGCATCCAGGATGATTTTGGCCTGGTGCAGTTCGATTATGAGGGCGAGATAGCGGGGCCGGTGCCGCTACCTTTTGAAGGGATGGTGGAACAGTTGCCGGTCGTGACGGAGTTGCCCCCCGATCTGGAGGAGCATTTGAAGCAACAACGCGCGCACCTCCGTCGCCTGGGCCCCGTCAATCCCGAGGCCGAGCAGGAGTATGCTTCGGAGCAGGCACGTTACAAATTCTTGACCGAGCAGATGGAGGACCTCCGCAAGGCCGAGGCCGATCTTCGGCAGGTCATCGCCGAGTTGGACGACCTGACCCAGCGCGAGTTTAGAAAGACGTTTGAGGCGGTCGCCAGAGAGTTTCGCGAGATTTTCACCCGTCTCTTTGGAGGTGGGTCGGCGCGTCTGGTGCTTACCGATCCCGATAACCTGGTGGAGACGGGGATTGATATTGAAGCCCGTTTGCCGGGGCGGCGGGAGCAAGGGCTGGCATTGCTTTCCGGTGGTGAGCGTAGCCTGACGGCCATCGCCCTGATCTTTGCCCTCATCAAAGTCTCGCCACCACCTGTATGCGTCCTGGATGAGGTGGATGCTATGTTGGACGAGGCAAACGTGGTACGTTTCCGCGAGTTGCTCAAGGAACTCAGCAAGGAGACTCAGTTCCTCATCATCACGCATAACCGCAATACCGTTCAGGCGGCGGATGTCATTTACGGTGTGACGATGCGGCGTGATTCGACCAGCCAGGTCATCAGTTTGAAACTGGATGAGATCAGCGATGAAATGCTGGATACGTATACACGCTGATCGGATGATATTTCCGTTACGCAAAAAGCCCGACCGCGAGGGTCGGGCTTTTGGGTTTGCCGTTCCGTTTTTGATAGTTCAGGGTGCCAGGGCTGGGGCGGGTAGTGTCGGCTCGACAGGGATGTTGTTTTGCCAGCGTGCATCGTAGGTAACGATGTCCGCCTCCTCCCGCAGTTGGAGCAACCATTGCTGGAAAGCCTGCTGGCGGGCGTTCTCCAGTTCGGTGGGAGTTAGAGGACGCATCTCGTGTCCCAGCACCTGGATGATGTGATAACCATATGGCGTCTGGACCGGCTGGCTGATCTCGCCGACCTCCAGGGAGAAGGCTGCATCGGCGAATTCCTTGACGAAATAATCGCGCGTATGCCATCCCAGGTCGCCACCTTTCTCCGCTGTCGCTTTGTCATCGGAGAGTTCGGCGGCCAGTTTCGTCCAGTCCTCGCCGTCCATCAGGCTCTCATAGACCAGACGGGCGGTCGTCTCGTCGGGCAGCAGGATGTGACGCGCCCAAACCTGTTCCTGGACCTCGGCGACGTCGGCAGTGATAATGTCATACATTTTGTCCCGGTAGAGTCCGGTCTCGAACAGGGCGCGGAAGTCCGCCTCGCTGATGCCCAGTTTCTCGTATCCCTGCAGGGCGTCCTGATAGAGCAACTGGTAGGCCTCCAGGGTGTAGGGCGTGGCGGTCGGCGTGGGGAAGGGGGTGACCGTCGCGGTCGGGACCGTTGTCGGCGTCGCTGCGGGGTTGGGGGTGAAGGTTGGGCTCGCCGTCTGAGTAGGGAACGGCGATGAGGTGGGCGTCGGCGAGACCAGGGCGAGTTGTTCGGGTGAGAGGGTCGGGAAGACGACCGGCGACGGGGTGATGGTCGGGGTCGGCGTGCCGTTTGGGTAGAACCGGAAGAAGGCCTGGATGGCCTCCTCGACTTCCTGGGGTGTGACCGTGATGCCACGCCGCCGTGCCTCCTGCCGGATCAGACGTTCGTTGATCATGGTGTCCAGCACTTGCTGTCCCATCGCGCGAGACGACGAAAGGCGGGTCTGGATGTCTTGTAATTGGGAACTGACGTCAATGCCGAGGAGTTGGGCGAACTGAAGCGTTTGAGTGTATTGGTTGATCAGTTTCAATCGCTCCAGCCGCACGCGAGCCTGGAACTCATGCAAGGTGATCGGCTCCCCATTGACGGTAGCGACCGGTCGCTGCTGCTGGAGGACGTTGATATCAAGGAGGCCGTAGCCGATGAGGAGGAGCACTGCCAGCACGACGCCGATCAGGGTGTAACGCACCAGGCGCGCCTGCCGCCGTTCGCGTTCCAGGCGGGCGATGTGTTTTTTGCTGAGGATGCGGGGTTTGGGTTTCTTGGCCATGACTGCTTATCCGGCTCGTGGGAAGCACGCTTTCAGCGTGCCATGCTCACGATACACCTTCTTCCCAGTATTTGCCGGTGAAGGGGAGCAGTGCCAGATGGCGCGCTCGTTTGATGGCACGCGCCAGAGCCCGCTGATGTTTGGCGCAGGTGCCGGTCTGACGGCGGGGACGGATTTTCCCTTCGTCTGTGATGAAGCGCTTGAGCAGGTCTACTTTCTTGTAGTCAATCAGTAACTGTGCATCTGCACAGAAGGGGCAGACTTTTGGACGCGCGTAGTAGCGGCGTCTTTGTCCTGAGGTGCTTGATGTGCTTGCACTTGAGTCGGTCATTGTTCTTTACTCCATGTAATCGTTCTGGCAAAATTTCCGGGGGCTGGCTGTGTGACAACGAATAAGGGGAGAAAACGTGGAACTTCCCGGCACGTTGTCTCAGAAGGGAAATTCATCTTCCTCGTCGTTCGCTGTGGCTTCCTCTTTCTTGGAGGAGCCACTTTGCTCAGCGTCGCGGCGCTCGCCCAGCATCATCATTTCGCTGGCGACGACTTCCACGCTGGTGCGTTTTACACCCTCTTTGTCTTCCCAGTAACGGGTCTGCAAGCGCCCTTCAATATAGACTTGTTGACCTTTGGTCAGGTATTGCTTGCAGATTTCGGCCAGGTTGCCCCAGGCGACCACGTTGAACCACTCGGTTTCGGTGTGGCGTTCACCGTCGCTGGTGTTCCAGGAGCGGTTGACGGCTACCGAGAACGTGGTCACAGGCCGGCCAGAGGGGGTGTAACGCATCTCCGGATCGCGCCCCAGGTTGCCGATAATCATGACTTTGTTCAGGCCTCGGCTCATGGTCGTACTCCTTTGAGACGGGCGGAAAGAGAAACGAAGCCTCAAGAGGCCAGTAATGTGAGCAAGTGACGCATGACGGGTTCCAGGAAACGCAGCCTGCGTTCCAGGTCGGCGGTCGCGGTCGGTGGCAGGGTAAGGTTCAGAAGCACATACTGACCTTCCATCTGCTTGCGGATGGGATAGGCCAACTTGCGGCGGCCCCAAACGTCCACTTTGTCCACCGTTCCACCGGCTTCGCCGATCCATCCCTTGATCTTCTCGACGGCGTCGTTCAGGCCGTTCTCATCCAGATCGGGATGGAGTACGCAAACCAGTTCGTATTTGCGCATGAAGGGAAAACCTCCTTTCCACGGGATTGCCCCCGGTCAACGCGCGTGACGAGCCGGGAGCGGAAAGAGACGCTCTCGCGCCCCTAAGCGGGCTGTAGTTTAGCACAAAGTCGCGTTTTTGGGAGGGGAGTTCAATGGTAGGCGCGTACTACCAGAACGGCATTGTGACCGCCGAAGCCGAACGCGTTGCTGATGGCGACCTCGATTTTCGCCTCGCGCGCCTGATTGGGGATGTAATCCAGGTCGCACTCCGGATCGGGGGTCTCGTAGTGAATGGTGGGTGGGAGGACGCCTTCTCGCACGGCCTGGACGCAGAAGATGGCCTCCAGCGCGCCCGTGGCGCCCATCATGTGCCCCGTCATGGATTTTGTGGACGAGACGGGGATGCGATAGGCCAGGTCGCCGAAGGCGGCTTTGATAGCGCGCGTCTCGGCGGCGTCGTTTAGTTGGGTAGCCGTCCCATGCGCGTTGATATACCCCACCTCGTCCGGGTTGACGCGGGCGGCTTTTAGCGCGGCGCGAATGGCGGCGGCCCCTCCTGCCCCGTCCTCGCGCGGCGCGGTGACGTGGTAGGCGTCCACTGTGGCCGCGTACCCGGCCAGTTCGGCCAGGATGTTCGCCCCACGCGCCCGCGCGTGGCTCTCTCGTTCCAGCACGAGCACTGCTGCTCCCTCTCCCATCACCAGGCCATCACGGTTCTTGTCGAACGGTTGCGGTGTCATCGAGTAATCGTCGTTTCGCCGCGACATGGCGCCCAGGCGGTCGAAGGCAGCGATGCCGGTCACGGTGATGGTGGCTTCCGATGCACCGGCCAGCGCCACGTCGATCACGCCGGCACGCAGCATCATCCAGGCCATGCCAATGCCATCTGCGCCGGAGGCGCAGGCCGAAGCGACGGACATTCCCGGCCCTCTCATACCGTATTCGATGCCGATCAGTCCCGAGGCGCCGTTTGCCATCAGCATGGGGATCAGGAAAGGGCTGACGCGGCGCGAACTGACATCACGCACCGTGAAGATGGCCTCTTGCAATGAGTTCAGGCCGCCGATGGCCGAGGAGACGATCACGCCGATGCGGTCGGCGTTCTCCTCGCTCACCTCCAGGCCGGCGCTCTCCATCGCCTCGCGCGCCGCCGCCAGCGCGAATTGCTCAAAACGGTCACGCCGGCGCGCGTCCCTGGGCCTCATATAGTTCGTTGGCTCAAACCCTTTTACCTCACAGGCGATTTGCACCAGCAGGTCGGAGGCGTCGAACAGCGTGATTGGCCCAACGCCTGACACCCCTTCCACGATATTCCGCCATGTCTCTTCTACGGTCAGTCCGACCGGATTCACCGTTCCCATACCCGTGATGACAATGCGTTCCTCCATGCATACCTCCCGCGTTGAAACGTGTTCAGCCGGCCTTGAGGCCGGAGCCGGTCAGAATCGCCACGACCGGATCGGGGACATCCGCCGGCATCTCTTCCAAAGCCTGCCAGACAAGGGCAGACGTCGGCTCTACATATAACCCGCGCCGGGCAAGTTGGTCACGCCCGCGACGGATTTCTTCCTCCCTCGCGGCGACAAAATGACCTCCCGAAGCACGCACCGCGCCCAGGACGGCTTCCGCGCGCAAAGGATGGCGGATGCGCACCCCCTCGGCGAGGGTCGGCTCTTCCCGGACTTCAGCCTGCGTGGCTTCCCCATGCGTGAACGCGGCCCAAAGGGGGGCGCATGCTCGCGCCTGGACGCCGATCAGGCGGGGAGGGGATTTCAGTCTCCCGGCGGCCACAAGCGCCTGGAAGCCGCGCCACACTCCCAGGAGCAGGGCGCCCTGTCCGACCGGCATGACCACTGCCCCCGGCGCGCCGCCGAGGGTTTCGTAGAGTTCGAAAGCGATGCTGGCGTAGCCGGGCAGGTCGAAGGGCAGGTAGGCATGGCTGGCATAGACCGCGCCCTCCTCGGCGGCTTTCCGCACCGCCTCGGCAGCCGCCGAACGGGGACCGGGTACGGCGATGACCTCCGCGCCGTAGGTCGCGATCTGAGCGCGCTTGGGGCCGGAAGCCGCCTCCGGCACGTAGACGCGTGCCCGGATCCCGGCCCGCGCCGCGTATGCCGCGAAGGCAGCCCCTGCGTTGCCCGAAGAATCCTCTACCGCCTCGTGCACCCCGCGCACCATCAGCATGCTGACCAGAGTCGCCGCGCCACGGTCTTTGAAGGAGCCGGTGGGGTTGAGATACTCGCATTTGAACGCCACCTCTCGCCCACCGCTCTTCGCCCACACCAGTGGTGTGCTGCCTTCCCCCAGGCTGACCGGCGGCGCGTCTTCCGGCAGGCCGAACATGCGGCGGTAGCGCCAAATGCCCGGCTGTTCCGGTTCAATCACATCGCTATCGAACGGTGGAGGGGAGCCGAAGTCGAAGAGGCCCCCACAGTAGGGACAACGATAGGGCAACCCATCCTCCGGGTAGGCCTCTCCACACTGATTGCAGGTTACATTGAACGATGTCCGATTCACGCGCCCTCCCATGTTGTGCTGTGATGTGTGCGCTATTCCCCTGGGCGAGGACGATAGTCGCCCTCCACCCACGTTTCTCCGGCCGGCCCGACTTCCTTCTTCCAGACCGGAACGATTTCCTTCAACCGGTCAATGCCGTACCGCGCCGCTTCGAAAACGCCGTCATCGCGATGGGCGGACGTGCAGGCGATGAGCACCGTCGGCGTGCGCGGGTAGAGGCGTCCCACGCGCTGCACGATGGCGATTCCCTGCACCTTCGGCCATCGGGTACGAATCTCCTCCGCTACCTGGCGCATCTTCGCTTCGGCCATCGGTTTGTAGGCCTCGTATTCCAGATAGACCGTCTCGCGCGGCCCCTTGCCTTCGGAGGTCACACCGCGCACCATGCCGGTGAAGATGGCCGCGGCGCCGGTGGACGGGAGGGTGATGCGCTCCAGGAGAGCGTTCAGGTCCAGGGCATCCTCGGTAATGGCAAAAAGGGTAGGAGGTTCGCCATCCGTTGCCCCGCCGGAGACCGGAGGGAACACGGCCACCTCGGCATCATCAGGGAGACGTTCCTCGTCGAAAGCATACTGGCGATTGACGGCGAAGAGGGCCGTTGAGAGGGCCTCCTCCAGGGCGGGGAAGCGCTCCGTCAAGGCGTTTTTCAGGTCGGCGACGGTGGCTTTGGAGGGCAGGTCGAACTCCGCCTCGCGCATGCCGGCGCGGTCGCGAAGGGTGGCGAAGAAAAGTACACGGATATGGGGCATCGTCCTCTCCAGAGGCCGTTGAATATCGGTACGCAGTCGGATGACTGCGCTTCCCTTGAATACAGTTTTCCATGATACCATACCTTGCCTCTGCTTTCCAAAGTGTCGCCTGGGTGAGGTACATTCAAATCATGTAAAAAACAATCGTTGCTGAGGCGCTCCCTTTGGTGTCATCGCGAGGCGGGCCAGGCCCGCCGATACGATCTCCTCCCTGGTGCGGGAGAGGACTTCGCGCCCCGACGTGCGCTCGCCATGATGCAGAAAGGGCTGCTTGCGCTTACCGTCGAGCGAAGAGTTTCCTCATTTCTACAA
>RFJH01000208.1 GCA_003694975.1 Anaerolineae bacterium
CGGGGCCGCCGAGGGACTGGATGAGGGCGACGCGCGCACCCTCGACCTGATTTGCGCCTGCCTGGCCGCGCAGTTGCAACGTCGCTTCGACCGCCTGATAGAGGCCGGTCGCGCCGCCGGGGAAGCCGCGCGCTTTCAACCCGCCCATCGTGGCGCAGGGCAACCGTCCATCCGGCGCGATTTCGCCATCGCGCGCCATGAGCCAGCCCCGTCCGCGCGGCGCAAAGCCCGACGATTCCAGAGAGAGGGCGGCATAGATCGAGAAAAGGTCGTGATACTCGAAGAGGTCGATCTGATCGAGGGTGAGGCCGGCTTGCTTGAGCGCGTTGCCGGTCGAGTGATAAACGGCCTCGAAGAAGAGGGGATCGGGGCGGTCGTGCAGGGCGAGGGTGTCGGTGGCCGCTGCCGAAGCGGCGATCTCCACAAGGGGATGCGGAAAACCATCCGGCAAGAGATCACGACGGGTGAGCAACACGGCAGCCGCGCCGTCCGCATGCGGCGCGGCATCGAACATGTTGAGCGGCTCGCTGACCATGCCCGCTTTGCGGTAGGTCTCTTCGCTGATGGCGCGACGGAACATGGCGAATTCGTTCGTCGCGCCGTTCGCATGAGCGATGACCGGGAATCCGGCCAGCCCATCCGGCGGGACATTATGCTCGTGCATGTAACGCCGCATCAGAAGCGCGGCCTGGGCGGTGAGCGTGAGGCCCTGCTCGGCCTCGAAATCGGCGTCCGAGGCGGTAGAAAGCGCCCCCTCCACTTCCGGACCGATCACGTCGGTGAACTTCTCCACGCCGACCACGAGGGCGGCTTCGACCTGACCGCTGAGGAGGGCCAGATAGCCCGCCCGCAGCGCCGCGCCGCCCGAAGCGCCCGCCGCCTCGATGGTCACGGCTTCGATGCCTTTCAGACCGGCGTAATCGGCCAGGAGGGCGCCCAATTGCGCCTGATGAGAAAGCGAGGGAGAGAGCATGTTGCCGACGAAGAGCGCCTGCGGGCGCAGACCGCCCGCCTCGTGCATGGCAGCCTCCATCGCCTGCAATGCCAGGTCGCGCAGGGAAATCTCCCAGTGCTCGCCGACGGGGGTCTGTCCGATTCCGGCAATGACGATGTGAGTCATGGTTGCTTTGCCTCTAACTATTTCGTCACCAGTTTGCCGCGCAGTCGCACGTAGGTGGCGTAATCAATCTCCGTGCGGCGGGCGATGTAATCCTGCGTCTTCGGGGCGCGGTCGCGGCGCTCGGTCAACGCCTCGGTGACGCGGATGTCGAAAGCGTCGGAACCTGCGCCGGAGCCGAACGAGACGAGCAGGATGCGGTCTCCGGGTTCGGCCACGTCCAGGACGGCGGTCAGGCCGATCAGGGCCGCGCCCGCATAGGTGTTCCCAATGACCGGCACAAGGAGTCCGGGTTCGATTTGTTCCGGTCGGAAGCCCAGTTTTTTGGCCACCCGCTGCGGGAACTTGGTGTTCGGCTGATGGAAGACGGCATAACGGTAATCGGAAGGCGTGGTGCCCTGCGCTTCCATCAGGGCGCGAGCCGCCTGGGTGATGTGCTCGAAGTAAGCCGGTTCGCCCGTGAAGCGCATCCCGTGTTCGGGGTATTTCGCGCCAGCACGACGCCAGAAATCGGGCGTATCGGTGACGTAGGAGTAGGCGGCCTCGATGACGGCCAGGGATTCTTCTGCCGGTCCGAGGAGGTAGGCCGCGCCACCCGCGCCGGCGGTGTATTCCAGCGCATCGCCGGGGCGACCCTGAGCGGTGTCCATGCCAATGGCCAGGGCGTAGCGCGCCATGCCGGAGCCGACGAACCCCATCGCTGCAACCACCGCTTCGGTGCCTGCTTTGCAGGCAAATTCCCAATCGGCGGCCTGGGTGTTGGGCACGGCACCGATGGCCTCGGCCACAATGGTGGAGGTGGGCTTCACGGCGTAAGGGTGCGATTCTGAGCCGACCCACACGGCGCGGATCTCGGCGGGGTCAATCTGGGCACGGGCGAGGGCGTTACGCGCCGCCTCGATAGACATGGTGACCACGTCCTCGTCCATGCCAGGGACGGCTTTCTCTTTGATGGGCAAGCCGCCCTTGCCGCCCGTCCAGATGCGCGCCACCTCGCGGGCGGGCAGACGGTAGCGCGGCACGTAGGCACCATAGCCTACAAAGCCGACCGGATGGGCGGGTTTGAGGAGGGTTGGGGAGGGATTTTCTGTTGTCATGGTGTTTTCTCTTTAGCCACAGATTTCATGGATTGGAAACCGAAAATTCTCAGATAGATTCCTGGGCAGGAGAGATATCCTCGCGAGATTGGGTGGGGGGCTGCCCACGCTCGCGCATGAAATCCTCCGAGAAGGCGGAGAGACTCTCGATCAACGTCTCCCAGGGCGCCTGATAGGGCAGCAAGATCACCGCATTCCCCAGACGTCGGATGTAGACGCGGTCGCCCTGAAACCGGAATTGCCGGGGCAGGCGCACGGCCTGGCTGTTGCCATTGCGAAAGATGCGAGTGGTTTTCATACGGCCTCCTTTTGTGCACACATAGTGTACACACGATGACG
>RFJH01000209.1 GCA_003694975.1 Anaerolineae bacterium
CTCCGCCCCAGGCGATATCTCCTCGACAGACATCCTCGTGGCCTCCTGGCGGAGGCTGCCTTTCACATCGGCAAGTTTCGACCTCATCCTCGCGCCGCGCGGGGTTCCCTTTCGCGGCGTTGCCCTGGAAGCCGCTTTGAATGCGATCCGACCTCTGTTGCGCCCCGGCGGAGCGTTGTTCCTGGGGGTTGCCAACCGCCGGAGTCCTGTGCACCGCGCCTCTGCGCCCTCGTCGGGCATTTCCCCTCGGCGTCTGAAATCTCTTTTGCGCAGGGCAGAGTACGTTTCCGTTGAATTCTATGGCGTGATGCCGGATTTGGACGTGCCGGAATACATCTTCCCGCTATCGCCCTACGCCCTCTCTTTTGCCTTGCGTCATCGTTATCGCCGCCGCCTGCCACCTCGCTGGTCGGGGTGGTTTGCCCATCCTCTCGTGGCCGCTTTCTTTCTTCCGTTTTTGCCTGCCTGGTATGTGCTGGCCAGAGTCCCCGATGAGTCAGAAGGATGATGGCGAAATTGACGTTTCCGGAACGCCTTACCTCGCTTGTGGCCTCGCTGCCGGCAGACCTTCGTCTCCCGGGCGCCTCTTCCTTGCGCTGGGCGGTGTTGGCCAATGGCGATACCGACCCTAACGACAACGTTATCCTTTACGGGTTCCTCGCCGGGCAGAGTCACCCCGCGCTGGTGGCCAAAGTGCCCCGCAGACCGGAGAACGCCTGGGTGGTGCAAACGGAATACGAGCGTTTGAAGGAACTGTGGGTGGCCCTGGGTGAAGACGCGGCGAAGTACGTTCCTCGCCCTCTGGCCTATACATTGCTCGATGGACAGCCGGTGCTGCTTCTCTCCTACGTGATGGGCGAAAGCGTGCTCTGGGCTTCGCGTCGGACGTTTTGGCGCGACGAGGCTCGCCTTCGTGCATTGGCCGTGGAGGCCGCGCGAACGCTACGCCATGTGCATGAATGCACGGCGACCCCTGTCACATCTTCAGAGCGCGAGGCATTGCGCGATTTTCCTGCCCGTGCGGCGCGCTTTCGCTCTCTCTTTCGCCTGACACCTGATGAGCGTAGTGCGCTTGACGATGTGACGCAAGCAATCGAGGATGCCGAGTCGCGCGCCGATTGCCGCGTGCTCATTCAGGCCGATTTCTGGCATGGCAACCTCATCCGCAACGCGGCGCATGGCCGGTTATCGCTGGTGGACTGGCAGTTTGCCAGGTGGTCTCTCGATGTGAGCATGGATGTGTATCTCTTCTTGCTGGCTGCTGCCCTGCGCGTGGCGCCCTACGGTACAGCCGAGGAACGGACGTCCGGCGCGGTGCGCGTGCTCGCGACCTGGCGCACCACCTTAATCCCTGCTTATCTGGATGCCTACGGACGGCCTCAGCGTTTTGGCCTGCTCCCTCCGCGCCGGGGGATGCTCGCCTGTTGTGTGGAAAAGGCAGTGCGTCCGAACCTGGATTTTGGCTATCACCACCCCGACGACCGAATGTGGTATCTTCTCTTTAAAGCGTTGCTCGATTGGCCACAGGAGAAGGCTTCCTATGCCTCCGGATGACGTTCATCCCGGACCGCCTGAGCGCCGATATACGGTGGTGTACTTGATAGATGGCCTGGGCATGGGGGGGGCAGAGCGCCTGATGGTGCCGTTGTTGCGCCATCTGGATCGTGAGCGTTTTGTCCCCCATGTGGGTGTCCTTCAGGTGCGAGCGGACAACCCTATGGAGCGCGAGATACGCTCTCTGGGTGTACCGGTGACGCGCTTACCTGTAGAGCGACTCCGCGACCTGACAGCCCTGCCGCGTCTTCTACGCTTCCTGCGCGGTGTGGAAGCGGATGTAGTCCACACTCAACTGGAATTCGCAAATATTCTGGGCAATCTGGCCGCTCGTATCTTGCGCCTGCCCTCCGTCTGTACGGCACACGTTTTGCTCACCGAGGAACGGCGCTTGAAGACCCGTTTGCACGAGGCGGTGGAATGGGCCGTTTTGCGCTTTTTCTGTGATCAGGTCATTGCGGTCTCGGACGAGGCGCGCCGGCAATACCTGGAACGTAAGCGCCTTGCTCCTGAGAAAGTGACCACACTCTACAATGGCATTGACCTGGTGCCGTTCACCGACCTGGACCGTTCTGATGCGCGCCGAGCGGTGCGTCGGGAATTGGGGATTCCCCTCGAGGCGCGCGTGTTGATTACGGTCGCCGTCTTACGCCCTCCCAAGGGGATCCGATTCATGATTCGCGCCTTGCCGGACGTTCTGCGTCGGGTTGAGGACGCGTTTTACCTGATCGTTGGGGATGGGCCCGATCGGGAGGCGCTGGTCGAGGTCGCGGACGAGGCGGGGGTGCGCGAGCGGGTGGTTTTCGCCGGGATGCGAGATGATGTTCCTCGTCTGCTGGCGGCCGGGGATGTGTTCGTCCTGCCGACTCTGTCGGAGGCATTGCCGACGGTGCTGGCCGAGGCGATGGCATCCCGTCTTCCTGTTGTTGCCAGTGCCGTGGGTGGGGTGCCGCAGATGGTTGACGAAGGCGTAAACGGTCTCCTTGTCCCTCCGGGTGACTCACAAGCCCTGGCGCGGGCATGCCTGTCTCTTCTGACCGATCCGGCGCGTCGGGCGGAGATGGGGCAGGCCGGTTGGGAGATCGTGCAGAGGAAGTTCGATGTCCGACGTCAGGTCAGGGCGCTGGAGGAACTTTACATTCGTTTTCTGAGAGCCTATGGACGATAGATTGCATCTGGTCATGGTCGAGCCGAACGGCAGCGGGGGGTTGATCCATTATGCCTATCAGTTGTGCACGGCGTTGGCGGAAGAGGGGGTGGACGTCACGCTGGTGACCGGTCGGGAATACGAGTTGGCGGATTTGCCTCACAATTTCACCGTGAACAATGTGCTCGATCTCTGGCCGTTGTTCGAGGCGGGGCGGAGCGAGGAAATCCGCCTTGGGCGGTGGAGGCGGCTCTGGCGTAAGGTGTTCCGTACGCTGCGGCGGGGCGTGCGTGCCGTGCGCCTCATTCGTGCCTGGCTGCTCCTGGTGCGTTATCTTTTGCGTCTGCACCCGGACGTGGTGCTTTTCTCTAAGATCAACTTTCCGTTCGAGGCGTTTTTTCTGGCGTATTTGCGTCGCCGGGGGTTGTTTTTGAGCCAGATTTGTCATGAGTTCGAGTTGCGCGAGAGCCGTTGGGGCGCGCTGGAATCCCTTGTCGCGCGTCTGTATGCGAGCGTTTACCCCAATTTCTCCGCTCTGTTTTTTCACGCTAAAGAGAATCGGCAACGTTTCCTGGCCCTCTATCCGCGCATTTCCCCTGAGCGGATGTTCCTTATCCCGCATGGCAATTCAGAATGGTTACTGCGCCTGCCGATGAGCGTGACGCCAGACGAACTCAGGGAACGCTACGGCCTCAGCGTGGATGACCGTGTGGTCTTGTTCTTCGGTCTCCTCGCGCCCAGCAAGGGATTGGAGGATTTGTTGGATGCCTTCGCCCTGGCGCGACGCGACTGTGATGCGAAACTGGTCATCGCCGGTTACCCGACGAAACATATGGATATGGTGGCATTGCAAGAGCGGATTGACACCCTCGGCCTGCGCAAGGACGTGATTCTGGATACGCGTTACATCCCTCTGGATGAGGTGGGGGCGTTGATGGGGTTAGCCTCCGTGGTGGTCTATCCATATCGAAGTGGGACGCAGAGTGGCGCTTTGCAGGTGGCGTACATTTTCGGGAGACCCGTAGTTGTGACCAGGGTCGGTGGTTTGCCGGAGGCGGTTGAGGACGGCAAGAGCGGTTTCCTTGTCCCGCCGCGCTCTCCTGAGGCACTGGCCGATAGAATCGTGACCCTGGTCAATGACCCGGCGTTGGCGAAACGCATGGGAGACTATGCCCGCCATCTGGCGGAAACGCGCTTCAGTTGGCAAACGGTGGCGCGGAAAATCCTCGATGTGTACGATAGCCTCCTCTCGCGCGCCCGTTGAGCCACCGCGCGTTGGGGCTTGCGCGGCGTAATGCGCACGCGAGGTCAGTGCCGGTAGCGGTTCAGGATGGTGAGCAGAAGCGCGAAGCGGGGAAGAGTGTGGCGGTGGGAGATGAAGATACGCCGGATGGCAAAGGGATCCCGGCGTACTTCTCGCCGGCTGCAGGGACCGTTGAGCAAGGTGAAGGCCAGGTGCATTCCCGCTTCGGCGACCAGACGCTCGATTGGCGGGGAAAAGTCGTCGCGCAGGCCGTTTGGGTAGGCAAAGGCGAGTACGGGTTCTCCGGTCTCCTCTTCGATGTGCCTTTTTGAGGTTTCGATTTCTTCCTTTGCCTGGGCAAGTGGGATGCGTGTCAGGATGGGGTGAGTCACGCTGTGGGCACCGAATTCGATACCGCCTTCGCGCATTTCGCGTATCTGCTCCCAGGTCAGCATCTGGCGGCGGAAGTACCCGGAGGGAATGGCGACGCCCAGTTGTTCGGGCAGGCGCTCTACCCATGTCTGTTTTGCGCTTTCGGGGAGCGCTTTGGCGGCCTCGATCCATGCCCGGGCAACGCGTTCGCGTTCGTGTGCGTTTTCCCAGTGGCGCACTTTGCCGTTGGGCAGTGTGACGCTCTCGCGGTGGGTGTGGGTAAAACAGTAGGCGACTAAGTCCCAGTAGAAAGGGCGGTCACTCTCGATGTGGCCGGTGGTCAGGAAGATGGTTGCGGGCAGGCCGCGCTCGCGCAGGATGGGATAGGCATGGGTGTAGTTGTCGCGATAGCCATCGTCGAAGGTGATGAGGGCCGCGCGTGGGGGCAGGTCCTCGCGTCCTTCCAGCCAGGCGATGACTCGTTGCAACGAGACCACGTTGAACCAGCGTTTCAGATAGTCCATCTGCCGGGCAAATGCTTCGGGTCGCGCGCTGACGTTGGGCTTGAAGGTGTCAAAGTCGGGGGCGTCGGGATCGTTGACGCGGTGGTAGTTGAGTACGGTCAGGGTGTTTTTCCACAGCGAGTGTCCCAGAGGCGTCAGGCCGCTTCGCAGTGCGAGGTCGAAGAGGCGTTCTTTCCATCCGGGATGAGGAGGGGGAGTGTCTTGTAGGTACATTGCTTTCGCGTCAGTCTTTGGTGGGGTGGATGTGGCGTGCTGTGTGTTCCTGCCATGCCAGACAGTACGTGTGCCATGTGGCCTGTACCTGGGCAGAAAGGCTGAACTCACGCCGCACGCGCTGCCGTGCGTTTTCACCCAGGCGTTGGGCGAGGGCACAGTCGGTGCTGAGGCGTACAAGGCCCTGGGC
>RFJH01000210.1 GCA_003694975.1 Anaerolineae bacterium
AGAAATACGAACATCCGGGTGCGGCCTTCCGCTATGAAGGAGTTTTTGAATACGTTTCACATCATGGTGCCAATCCTACACACTTTATTTTGCAACGAGTATCAGAACTTGAAATTCTTGTAGAAGAAGATATTCGAGCTTACCAGGCAGAAGAATTGGTCGAGCCGGGATCAAGCGAGAGACGCTATGTGAATCACTATGAGAGAAATCCCAAAGTGCGCTCCGCTGCCATTCGTATTCATGGAACAAAATGCATGGCCTGTGGCTTTGACTTTGAGGCAGTATATGGTGAAAGGGGTAAGGGATATATTGAAGTCCATCACACTGTTCCGGTAAGCTCTTTGGATGGTGAGATGCTAATTGATCCTGAGAAAGATGTGGTAGTTTTGTGTGCAAATTGCCATCGCATGGTACATCGGCGTAAAGATCATGTGTTATCTTTAGCTGAGTTGAAGCATATTATTCGGCACAACTCAGGAACGGCCTAACACTGACTGTGGTGGACTTGCTGCGCTTCCTCGCTTGCGAGCCGTTGAGCCACGTGATAGGCGTTCGTATCGCTTGATATAGGTTATGCGGAGTGATCTTATCTTTGATGTCGTGTTACTTGGTGTCGCGGTACTGGTGGTGGCCGCGGTGGTTTTTAGCCGCCGTCGGCGCCGGAGGGCACAGGCCGTTGCCGGGCAAGCAAATGGTGTGCCGTTGACCACGGCTATGGTGGCGGATGTCTTCTCTTTTCATCGGCGTTTGCTGGCCGCGCGCGATGCAGAGACGATAATTCACGTCGCGTTGCAAACCGTTGCAGCGTATCTGCAGGCGCAAGGTTGCTCGTTTGTGCCTTTCAATGAGTGGCGACCCTCTCTCCCTGCTCTGGTGGAAGGTCGTGTTCCGGAAACCGCTCTGGGTGATTGGTCGAGTCGCCTGGTCGCGCCGGAGGTGCGCCAGGCGTGTAAGTTATGTCATCGTCACCACGCGGAGGGGGAGTGTGTGTTGCTGGATGGAGCACAGGATCGGGCGACGGTCTTCTGCCTCCCGTTGCGCTTTCAGGGACGGGAAGTGGGAATGATGAATTTCTATGATGTGCAACGCGAGGTGGATGATGACGCGCGCGCTTTCCTGGACGAGGTAACGAACTCCCTGGAACTGGCATTGGACGCCGTGCAGTTTTACCGCCAGGAACGATTTCTTCTGGAGGTTGCCGAAATCGAAAAGAGTCGGGATGACGATTTGCTCCCGGCAACCAACAACCAACCCCTTCCGACGGAGTTCCGGGCGGTGATTGAGGAGCGCGCTCGCCTGGCGCGTGAGATTCATGATGGTCTGGCGCAGACGCTGGCTTTTCTCAAACTGGAGGCCGCGCGGATGAAGGAGTATCTGGAGCGTGGACAGGAGGGCAATCTGGTGCAGACACTGGAAGGATTCTATCGCACCCTGTCCGATGCTTATCTGGATGCTCGTCAGGCAATTGATGACTTGCGGCGCGTGCCGACCTCCTGCCTGCCGGACTGGCTGCATCAGGTGGCAGAAGATTTTGAAGCCCTGACCGGTATCGCCGTAGCCGTGGAAGCGGATGTGCAACGGGAGTTATCACCGGGCGTCCAGGCGCAGTTGTTGCGCATTGTTCAGGAGGCGCTGACCAATGTCCGCAAGCACGCGCATGCCCGTTCCGTTGTCCTGGCAGCCTGGGAGGCGGAAGACGCGCTGTTTCTGGAAATACGTGATGATGGCGTTGGCTTCCCTCCTCAGGTGGCCTGTGAATCTCGGTATGGTCTGCGCGGGATGCGTGAACGGGCAGAGATGATTGGCGCAGACTTCCAGGTCATCAGTCAGGCAGGACAGGGAGCGACGGTGCACCTGCGGCTTCCTTTGGAGAGGGTTGGGTGATGAGCGGCTTGATTCGCCTGCTGGTTGTGGATGACCACGCCCTGTTCCGGCGAGGGTTGGTCGGTCTGCTTTCTGAGATGCCGGAGTTCGAGGTGGTTGGAGAGGCGGATAACGGCCTGGATGCCGTGAAGGTGGCAATGGAAGTCAGACCGGATGTCATCCTGCTGGATGTCAATATGGCGGGAATGAGCGGCATCGAGACCCTGGAGGCCCCCCGTAGAGCGCATGTCACAGCCCACGTGCTGGTTCTGACCATTTCCCAGCAGGAGGATGACCTGGTCGCGGCGATTGTTGCGGGGGCAGATGGCTATCTGTTGAAAAACGCCGAGCCGGCGATGTTGCGCGAGACGATTCGGCGCGTGGCGGCAGGCGAGGCAGTTTTGTCACCTGAGATGACGGACAAGGTCTTTCAGGCGTTGCGGCGTGTACCGGGTACGCGTTCGGCAGGCATGTTGAGCAGCCGCGAGATGGAAGTTTTGCGCTGCCTGGCGCGTGGCATGACCACTGCTCAGGTTGCGGAGGAGTTGTTCATCTCTGAAAACACGGTCAAGACCCACGTGCGGCACATCCTGGAGAAACTGGATGTTAACAATCGCGCCCAGGCTGTGGCGAAAGCCTCACAGATGGGATTGCTATAGGGAGAAGAGGAAATTTTGTTCCCGCGGGCGGGTGATAACGAAATCACCCGCCCGTTGCATTTTAAATCCCCCCCTATGCGCTCACAAAGTACGAGACGAATTGGAGTGTTTTTGGTACATTATAAGCAATGATGAATGTGGAATCTGGTTCGCCGCGCCGTGTGTTGATTGCCTCTGCCAACCCACTCTTTCGTGAGGGTTTGCGCAAGAGGTACGCCGCGCGCTGGGGGGAGAAGGCCGAGATTGTGGGGCTCCCATCTACGATCGAGGAGACATTGCATGCGTTGGAGGAATTGCATCCTGACCTGGTCATTGTGGATTACGATGACGAGACGATCAATCGTGAGGAATTTTTGAATCGCTTCGTGACCAGCGAATCCCCCATGCAGGTAGTGCTGGTCTCTTTGCAGACCCCGGAACTCGTCATGATTTATGACCGGCGTCGCCTGACACCTGCTCAGGCCGATGAGTGGCTGGCGAGTCTCTGGGATGCTGCGGACGAGGAACCATGATGTCCCAACTTTTTGCGAGAGGAGTGTTCGTATGCGACACGTTGTGATTGTAGCCCTTTTCGTGCTGACGATGACGTTTCTGGTCTATACCGGCCTGAATGCCCTAAACCCGCTCCCGACGCAGGCAGCAACCCAGGCTGTGGTCGTTGACCGCATGTTTCATCTGGAATTCATCGCTATCGCTTTCCTGTTCTCGTTGATCACTGTGCCGCTGGTCTATAGCCTGATTGTCTTTCGGCGCAGGCCGGGGGATACAGGCGTCGGCAGGCATATCGAAGGCAACATCAAATTGGAGTTGCTGTGGACGATCATTCCCCTGATTACCGTGATCGCCTTCTCTTACATGGGCGCGCAGGCGTTGGGCGATACGTTACGCGTTGACCCCCAGGCCCTCCAGGTCAAGGTGACCGGCTTTCAGTGGGCATGGCGGTTTGAGTACCCCGATTACGGGATTACCTCTAACGCCCTCTATTTACCGGTGAATCGGCAGGTATTGCTACGCCTGGAATCGCCGGATGTGATCCATTCCTTCTGGGTGCCTGAGTTCCGCGTCAAACAGGACGTTGTGCCCGGCCGTGAGACTCAATTGCGTATCACGCCGACGACGATCGGCGAATATACAGTGCGCTGTGCGGAACTGTGCGGTGTCTCGCACGCCTATATGCGCAGCCCGGTAGTGGTGGTCTCCCAGGAGGATTTCGATGCGTGGGTGGCGGAGAAGCAGGAGGAGAGCACCGAAGCGACCGGTCCCGATGCCGGGCGCGGTCAGAAACTTTATGAGACGTTAGGGTGCAAGGCCTGCCACTCTGTGGATGGATCGGAAGGGGTCGGCCCAACGTGGAAAGGGTTGTTCGGCTCCGAGGTTGAGTTGGACGATGGCTCGGTTGTCGTTGCGGACGAGGCTTTCCTCGCCGAGTCCATTCGCGAGCCGGGTGCGGCCATCGTCGCCGGCTTCGCCGAGGGCACGATGCCGTCCTATGCTCTGGAAGAATCTCAAATTGCGGATTTGATCGCGTTCATCGAGTCGTTGAAATGAACGAACCGGCGGGTGGCATTGTCATTTATTACCCTGCCGTCGCGTAACTCACTTGAGGAGGAACACATGAAGAAAATCTTGTCCATTGGTCTGGTGCGAGGGCTGGTGTTCCAGATGATTGGCACGTTGATCGGCGCATTACTGGTGACCGCCGTACGCGCTGCCATGGGACTTTCCGCGTTTTCCGCTCGCACGTTCGGTTTCACCGAGCCGGCATGGGTTTTCGGCGGTTTCGTCGGCGTGCTGGCGTTCGTCTACGGGACGCGTGTGCTGGATGACTGGATTGCCTGGGCCCGAGGGGAGGATACCCCGGAGCACCGCGAGGATGAACCCGGGTGGCGAAAGTATTTCAGCCCCTCGCTGGATCATAAGGTAATTGGCATTCAATACACCGTGACCTCCTTGCTGTTGCTCAGCGTGGGCGGTTTGTTTGCCTTGATCTTTCGCACCGAGTTGGCGGCCTCCGGGTTGCAATTCCTCTCCCTAAAGATGTACAACACCCTGATGAGCCTGCACGGCATCATCATGATTGTTTCGATACTGCTGGGCATTGCTGGGGTGATGAACTATCTCGTTCCTTTGATGATCGGTGCGCCCGATATGGCCTTCCCTCGCCTGAATGCCTTTTCGTTTTGGGTCGCACCCCCGGCAGCCGTGCTCCTGCTGAGTAGCCTGGCGCTGGGTGGCTTCGATACCGGCTGGACCGGATATCCGCCGCTCTCCGCGCGCGCTCCTCTGGGAATGCAAATGTTCTTCTTGGGCGTCTGGGTGGCCGGCTGGTCGTCTATCCTGGGCGCACTGAATCTGATTGCCACCGTGCTGCGGATGCGCGCCAAAGGGATGACTGCCTTCCGTATGCCGATCTTTGTCTGGGCGGCAGTGGCGACCTCGCTCATTGCCCTGACCGCAACCCAGTTGATTGGCTTGTCGTTCCAGTTGGTCATGTTCCAGCGCTTGTTCGGGATGGGCTTCTTTGACCCGGCGAAAGGCGGCAACCCGATTCTGTTCCAGCACCTGTTCTGGTTCTACTCGCATCCGGCGGTGTACGTCTTCGTGTTGCCCGGCCTGGGACTGATCAGCGAACTCCTGCCGGTCTTCGTCCGCAAGCCGCTCTTTGGCTATCGTTGGGTGGCGATGTCTTCGCTGGGTATCGCCCTGGTGGGCTTCCTGGTCTGGGCGCACCACATGTTTACTTCGGGGATGAATGAGTATCTGCGTGTGCCGTTCATGTACAGCACGCTTCTCGTGGCTGTCCCGACCGGCGTTAAGTTCTTCTCCTGGGTGGCGACGCTATGGGAGGGCAAGATTGAATTGCCGACGCCGATGCTTTTTACCCTGGGTGCGATTGTGGCCTTCCTGATGGGTGGTTTGAGCGGTCCCCCGAACGCCATTGTAGCGACCGACCTGCACCTGCACGATACCTACTTTATCGTCGGCCATTTCCACGATACGATGTTCGGCGGTTACATTTTCCCCTTCTTCGCGGCCATCTATTACTGGTTCCCCAAAGCAACCGGTCGCAGGTTGAATGAGAAACTGGGGAAATGGCATTTCTGGCTGATGACACCCTCTTTCCTGGTATTGACCATGGGAATGATGCGCATCGGCCTGCTGGGGATGCGTCGCCGCATCGCCGATTACGACCCGGCATTGGGCTTCGACCTGACGCACACCGTCTTGACCGTAGCGGCGTTCCTGATTGCCATCTCCGTGCTGATTTTCTTCTACAACATTTACATCACTCTCCGGAAGGGTGAGGTGGTGACCGGCAATGTATGGAACTCGCGCTCCCCGGAGTGGCAGGTGCCCTCCCCGATGCCGGCGCACAATTACGACCGACCGATAGAGGTGGTCGGTGAACCCTATGACTACAGTCTGCCCGATGCGCCGTACGTTCGGTTTGCAGAGTGAAGAAGGGAGAGATTTCCAATGGAACATAAGGACAAACAACACGCCTTTCAACTTGGTGTAAGCATCTTTATCGTTCTGGCTTTCCTGACCGCACCCGAGTTCCTCCTGGCGGTTAACTTTCCCTCAGTTCCGCTGCTGGTGTTGATTGCCCTGGCGAAGGCTGCCTTGATAGGCTATTACTACATGCACATCTATCGCCTCAAGCAGGCGGAAGAGGGTGAAGACCGCGCTTCCTACGCTTACAAAACGGGCACGGCTCGCCTGGGGTTGTGGCTTTTCCTGCTCTCGGATTCGTTCGTCTTCGGCGGTTTGCTGGTGACGCGCTTCAGTCTGCTCGCCATGAACCGACCGGAATTGAACCAGGCCCTGGGGCTTGCCGTGACCTCCGTGCTGCTCATTTCCTCGTTTTTCATGAACCGCGCCGAAACGGCCATGCAACACGGTGACCGCAAGAACTTTCTGAGCGGCACACTGGTCACCATCGTGCTGGGCGTGGCTTTCCTGCTCGGCGTGGTGGGCGTGGAATGGCGCACGGCTCCCTTCGGGCCGGGCGATGGCGCTCAGGGAGCGGTCTTCTACATGATGACCGGCATGCACGCTTTCCATGTGCTGACCGGCGTGCTTTTCCTTCTGGTTATCTTCCGCAACGGTTTGCGTAACCGTTATACGGTTGAAAAGCATTGGGCGGTGGAGGCCGCCGCCGTGTACTGGCACTTTGTGGACGTGGTGTGGGTTTTCTTTTATCCGGCGCTCTACCTCATCGGAAGTGTGTTGTAGGCGTTGAGGTGGTGGCTTCGAGGGCGCGCGGTCTGGTTAGACCCGGCTGCGCGCCCAATGGTCACCGACCGTGTGTGTGTTCGGAGGGCTTATGATCGACCGGAAAGTCTTTTGGGTGGGAGTGGTCGTTTTGGCACTTGCCGTCCTGGTGGCGGTGGTGCCATGGAAGAGGACATATGAGTTTCGCGGCGCGCTCATTGACCCCCCTCAGCCCGCGCCGCAGATCGGCTTGACGGATGTCAACGGGCGCCTGTTTGACTTGCGCGCCTGGCGCGGGGACATTGTCCTCCTGACCTTTGGCTATACCTCCTGCCCTGACGTTTGTCCGACCACGCTCGCCGACCTGAAGCGTCTGCGCGCCGAACTCGACGCAGACCAGGCCGCACGCGTGCAGGTGGTCTTTATCACGGTGGATCCGCAACGAGATACGCCGGAGCGTGTGCAGGAATACGTCTCTTTCTTCGATCCCACATTCATCGGGCTAAGCGGCAGCGAGGAGGACCTTGCCCCCGTCTGGCAGGCTTATGGCGTTTTCCGGGAGGTCGGTGAGCGCAATGCCGAAGGCGGTTACGCGGTGAATCACTCGGCACGCATCTATCTGGTCGACCCGGACGGTAATCTGCGCCTGACCTATAGTTTCGGCACTGACCCGCAAGACATTTTGCGCGATGTGCGCTATCTTCTCTCCGCGGAGGCCGGTTGATGGCGCGCCCGGTTTGAAATTCTTTCTTGCGTGTGGTGCTCTCGCTTCTTATCGGTCTCCTTGTGGGACTGGCGCTGAGCGAGATTTCCTTCTATTTCCTTCGCGAGACGCAGCGTGAGCCGCAACGCGTGGAACTCGTGATCCCGCCCGGCACGGCGGAGCGCGTTGCGCGTGGCGAAACCCCGCCCTCTATTCCCGAGGAGATGACCTTCGTCCTCGGCGATACACTGGTCGTGCGTAACGAGGACAGCGTGCCTCATCAACTCGGCCCCTTGTGGGTCCCGCCGGGGGCCACCGCCAGTTTGCAACTGGATACGGCACAAAACTACGTTTTCGCGTGTTCGTTCCGACCTGATAACTACCTCGGCCTGGACGTGCGCGAACCGCTGACGACGGGGACGCGCCTGATCGGCATTCTGTTCGCCGGCTTGCCGCTGGGAGCGCTCCTTGCAGCATATAGTGCTGTGGTTATAGGGAGGAAGGATGAAGAGTAGGGGATGGGGCATGGTGTTACGCGCCATGTTCTCTCGTCGCTGGCTGGGGACGTCGTTGCTCGTCTTGCTTGGCGCGGCAGTCTGTGTGCGCCTCGGCTTCTGGCAACTCGACCGCCTGGCACAACGCAGGGCGTTCAACGCTCATGTGGAGGCGATGTGGGCTGCTCCTCCGCTTTCGCTCCCCGAGCAAGCCGGGGAAGACCTGACCACCATGGAGTACCGTTCTGCCGAGGTCGAGGGCGAATATGATTTCGAGCATCAGGTTGCACTGCGTAACCGCTACTGGCGCGGCCAGCCCGGATATCATTTGCTCACGCCGCTGGTTATGGCAGATGGCCACGCCATCCTGGTGGAACGCGGCTGGATTCCCGCCGGAGGGAATGCCCACCCCGAGGACTGGCGGAAATACGACGAACCGGGGACGGTGCGCGTCCGTGGTATCATCCGCCTGGGGCAGAGCAGACCGGATCTCGGTGGTGTCCCCGATCCGGAGTTGAGTGAGGGGCAGGAGCGGCTCGATTTCTGGAATCTGGTCAACCCTGAGCGCGTTGCAGCCCAGGTCCCGTATCCGTTGCTTCCGGTCTATCTGCAGTTGGACCCCGATCCGAACGATGTCACGCCGCCGATTCCTTATCAACCGGAGATCGAATTGAGCGAAGGGCCGCACCTGGGATATGCCGGCCAGTGGTTCACGTTCGCCGCGCTGCTGCTCTTTGGATACCCCTTTTATCTTCGTAAACGTCTCTTGGAGGAGGTCGGATGAAATCCCGCTTTGCTTTTGCTTCCTCACCGCTATCCCGGCGCGCGTTGTATGCACTGCTCGCCGTGCTCTCGCTTGGTTTTTCCGGTCGCGCCCTGGCGTTGAGCGGCGCGGGTCGCTCTTGCCTGGGATGGCCTCTGTGCTGGCCGCATGGCGTGTCGGGCTGGGTGGCTTTGCTGCACCGCCTGGCCGTCGGAATGACGTTGCTGCTCGTCGTTGCTCTCGTGCGGCTGACCTGGCGCGCATACCGCACTCATCGCTTGCTTCTGCCCTTGAGCACACTTGCCGGGACGCTTTTCTTCGCCCAGGTGTTGGTGGGTGCGTTTCAGGTTGGACGGGACTTTCCTCCCTTCCTGCTCGCTTTGCATACGGCGACCTCGGTGGCTCTGCTCCTGTCCCTGGGCGGACTGGTGGTGGCTTCCTGGCTTCTACGTCCCTCGCCGACGGATGCCCCTCCGCCTCTGGACGGGCAACGGGCGCGTGATTTTCTCACCCTCACCAAACCGCTGGTCACTGCGCTGTTGCTGGTGACGACCTATGCCGGCATGGTCGTCGGGGCGAGGGCGTGGCCGTCCCTTTCCCTGTCCTTTTGGACTCTCCTGGGAGGCTTCCTGGCCGCCGGAGGCTCTTCGGCGCTCAATCAGTACATTGACCGCGACCTGGATACGCACATGCAACGCACGGCGAAGCGCCCTCTGGCCGCCCGCCGGATGACCCCGGCGGAGGGGCTGGCTTTTGGGCTGGCGCTTTCCGTGCTCAGTTTTTACATCTTTGCCTTCTTCGTGAATCCCCTGGCCGCTTTCCTCTCCCTTGCGGGGACGGTCTATTACGTGGTGATTTACAGCCTGTGGCTGAAGAAGGCCACAGTGCAAAACATTGTCATCGGAGGTGGTGCGGGTGCCATCCCTCCTCTCGTCGGCTGGGCTGCCGCGACGGGTCGCCTGGACGTTCCGGCGCTTTTCCTCTTCGCCATCGTCTTCTTGTGGACACCGCCTCACTTCTGGGCGCTGGCGCTCGTGCGCCGGAAGGACTACGCCCGCGCCGGTGTGCCCATGTTGCCTGTGGTGCGCGGAGAGGCCGAGACGCGGCGTCAGATTTTCCTCTATACCCTCGAACTTGTCGGCCTGACGTTACTGATGCCGCTCGTCAAGTTGGCGGGGAGTGTTTTCCTGATCTCGGCGTTGGTCTTGGGCGCGTGGCTGCTCCATGCCGCATGGCGTGTCTTAAGGAGAGATGGGAATCGGGTCGCCTGGAAGATGTACCGCTATTCGAGCATGTATCTGTTGTTCCTGTTCATGGCGTTGGTGATAGACGCTTTGGTGTGAACAGCCTCGACATCCTGAATTGCAACGAATGAGTGTTGAAGTCGAGCATTGGTAAAAGGCCAATGCTCGATTGTCGTTATCGGGTGCTGAGTTGGCCGTCTGGGGGATAGCATGAGAGGACAAAGAGACTGTATACTATAACAAGGCGTCACAATGTTGGGTAAAGATAGAGTTTTTGCAAGGAGGAGGATACGATGAAATCGTTTCACCTGTCATTCTATGTCTTGATTGCGTTGGGGGCGCTTTTGCTGACCGCCTGCGGTGCTGTCGCTACGCCGCCACCTGTCCAACCGACCATCATTATCATCACCCCCACCCCTCTCTCGCCCCCGGCAGGCGCTTTGCCCACTCCCGCCGCCCCCACGCCGGCGGTGACCGTCGCCTCGCAATATGCGCCTTTTTGCCCTTCGGCGGCATCGTCCAGTTGTACCGCCCCCACGATAGAAGAACGAGACAGGTACTGCGTCAAGAAGGTCCCGTATACGTTGGTGGCCATTCCGCTCAATGCCACCTACGAGGTACTCTCCTCAGGGTTTTCCTGTGAGAAACAGGCGGTTGTGAATAACGAACAGATTTTGGCCTGCACAGGGAAGCAACTCTATACCTTTGATCTCAAACTGTGCAACTCGGCCTGTGCGGCTCCAACCGCTGCTGCAGGAGGCGGACAGTGCCCATCCGGCTATGTCTACAATGCCACCCAGAAGTGCTGCGCTCAGGCAAACCCCGACGCCGGTTGTGTGACCGTCCAGGTTGCCATTGGCGGATGCACCAGTCCGTAACCCGGCTGGGGTTTTAAAAGAAACCGCTCCTGGCAAGGGGCCCTGCCAGGAGCGGTTGATCTTGTGTGGGGTTAGAACAACCCGACCACGCGCCCGGTCTCGAAATCGATATCCACGTCGTAGAAGACGGGGCGGGTGGGCAGGCCGGGCATGGTGCGCATTGAACCGACCAGCGGGTACAGGAACCCCGCGCCGACCGAGGCGCGAATATCGCGAATCGGCACGCGGAATCCCTTTGGCTCACCTTTCAGAGATGGGTCGTGGCTCAGGCTGAGGTGAGTCTTCGCCATGCACAAGGGGAGTTTGTCGAAGCCGAGTTGGGTGTAGAGTTCGATCTTCTTCTCGGCCTCCGGCAGATAGTCCACGCCGTCGGCGCCGTAGACCTCGCGGCAGATGATCTCGATCTTCTCTTTGATGGGCAAATCGAGGTCGTAGAGGAAGCGGAAGTTGCTCGGCATCTCGGCGGCTTTGACCACGGCCTCGGCCAGTTTCACGGCGCCTTTGCCGCCCTCGGCCCAGTGCGTGCAGACGGCGGCGTCCACCGCGCCGGCGTCCAGCGCCGCTTTGCGCACCAGTTCCAGTTCGGCCTCGGTATCCGTGGCGAAGGCGTTGACCGCCACCACCACGTTGACGCCGAACTTCCGGGCGACTTTGATGTGATGGATTAAGTTTGGCAGACCGGCGCGCAGCAGGTCGAGGTTCTCTTCCGTGTAGGCCGGGTCGAGCGGTTTGCCCGCAACGACTTTCGGCCCGCCGCCATGCATCTTCAGCGCGCGCACCGTGGCTACCATGACCACGACTTGCGGGATCAGGCCGGAGTAGCGGCATTTGATATTGAAGAACTTCTCCATGCCGATGTCCGCACCGAAGCCCGATTCGGTGATGACAAAGCCATCCGGTCCGACCAGTTTCAGCGCAATCATATCGGCCAGGATGGACGAATTACCGTGTGCGATGTTGGCAAATGGCCCGGCATGGACGAAGGCGGGCGTCCCCTCCAGAGTCTGCATCAGGGTGGGTTTGATGGCGTCCTTCATCAGGACGGTCATCGCGCCCGCGCAGCCCAGGTCTTCGGCGGTGATGGCTTCGCCCTTCTTATTCGTCCCGATGACGATGCGTCCGATGCGCTCGCGCATGTCTTCCAGGCTGGTGGTGAGGGCCAGGATGGCCATCAGTTCGCTCGCGACGGTGATGTCGAATCCGGTGCGGCGGGTGAACCCTTTTTCATCGGGGCCAAGCCCGATTTCGATTGTGCGCAACATGCGGTCGTTCGTATCAATCACGCGCCGCCAGGTGATACTATCGGGGTCAATGTCCAGGCGGACGAAGCGCGAAATCTCCTCCGGCGTCAGGTCGTTGGGGTCGGTCTTATCAATCCCCAGTTTTTTCAGGCGGCGGAGCATGGTGGGGGAGAACTTCCGGCTGCCGTCCTTCGCGGGAGGGCAGAGACGGTTGAACAGTTGCTCGTCCGTCTGTCGCCATTCGTGATACATGCGCGTATCAATTGCCGCGGCCAGCAGGTTGTTCGCCGCGGTGATGGCGTGGATGTCGCCGGTCAGGTGAAGGTTGAAATCCTCCATGGGGACGATCTGGCTGTACCCCCCTCCGGCGGCGCCGCCCTTGATGCCGAAGGTCGGCCCCTGACTGGGCTGGCGAATGCAGGTGAAGACCGTCTTGCCCAGATGCGCGCCGAGCGCCTGAGAGAGACCCACCGTGGTTGTCGTCTTCCCTTCGCCGAGTGGGGTCGGCGTGATGGCCGTTACGTCAACATACTTCCCGTTGGGTCGGTCTTTCAGGCGCTCCAGGACTTCCAGTTTGACCTTGGCCTTATAGGGACCGTAGAGTTCCAGTTCCTCCGGCAAGAGGCCGATCTCTTCCGCCACCTGCAAGATGGGTTTAAGGGTGGCTTCCTGCGCGATCTCGATATCGGGGGGGACCGGCTTGCGCAGTTTCAGTGGTGTAGGCGTGAATTTTCTGGCCATACGAATCTCCCTTTCTGCTGAGTTGTTCCTCTTATTGAACAGGATTTTTCCATTTTACGCAAGAGACGTATATCCCCTCTTTCTGTGCAGGGTGTCACAACTCCTCAGGCGTGGATGACCGTGCCCAGACCCTCACCAAGCAGGGCGCGACGGACGTTTCCCTCCTCTTCCCCGGAGAAAATGCGCACTTCCAGACCGGGGAGGGACCGGACGAGAGAGACCATGTGCGCGACCTTCGACACCATCCCGCCGGTGACATCCGCGCCCTCCGCCGTCCCTGCCCCGAAGCGTTCCCGCATCGCTGCATAGGACCCGGGCGTGATCTCCCGCACCAGCCTCTTCCTGGCCGGAAAGGATTCCCAGACCCCTTCCTCCAGGCCGGCCAGCAAAAGACGCCGCGGGCGCATCTCCCGCGCCAGGTAGGCGAACAGTTCTTCCGTAGAGAGAATCGTGCCGCTCCAGGCCTCATCGAAGACCACATCGCCGTAGACGACCGGCAGGATGCCGGCCTCCAGCGCGGCGCGCAAGGGGGTGAGGTCCCAGGCGATGATTTTCCCTTCGCGCGCGGTCACACAGGCCGAGGGTGGGAAGACCATCGCCGGAAGATCTGCCTCGTGCAGCGTGTCCATCACGAGGCGGTTCAGTCTGGCTGCCTGATAGCCGACCTCGGCGAAGCCCCGCCAGTAGCGCTCGCGCCGGGAAGGCCTGTCTTTTTCGGATGAGGAAAGCCCCTGCCGTGTCCTGTGTTCCCGGGCGGCGGTGTGACCGAACGAGCCGGAGCCGTGGCCGAGCACCAGGTGTTGCTCCGGCATTGCGGCACGCGCGGCGGCAATCTGCCGCGCCAAGTCGGCGATTTTGTCCTCACGCGGCGTATAGGGGCG
>RFJH01000027.1 GCA_003694975.1 Anaerolineae bacterium
GCCATCCGCACCACCAACTTTACCCTGGCCGGGGAGCCGCTCAACTCCGGTATCGGTTTCGCCATCGCGATCAACATCGTCAAGCGGGTGGTACCGGTGCTGATTGAGAAGGGACAATACGATTATCCCTATATCGGCATCTCCTCTCTGAGTGAGTTGAGTCTGCGCGAGATCGAGGCGTTGGGGCTGGAACGCTATACCGGCGCATACGTCATTGAGGTCGTTCCCGGTAGCCCGGCAGATAAGGCCGGATTGCGTGGCGGGAGTCGACCAACCGATATTGAAGGATTGAAGGCCGGCGGTGACCTGATCATTGCCATTGACGGTTTCCCCGTCCAGCGTTTTGACGACCTGCTACGTTATCTGTTGAACAACACCTCGCCGGGTGACACCGTGGAACTGACCATCCTGCGCGATGGTGAGGAGATGACGGTAGACCTGACTCTTGGAAAACGCCCTTGAACGAAAGCGCATGTCGTTGACGAAGGATTCTGCATAGCGCAACACAACACGAGACAACGCAGGCGCTTTTTGCACCATTGGTTTCCTCTGACCGGTTCTCGTCGGCGCGGAGGAGAGTGAGGAGAAAGGAGAGAGACATGCTGACAGACGACGTCCTGCGTGAACTGCTCGAGTTTTCAAGCCCCGATCCGGTGCTCAGCGTCTATCTGAACATCGCGGACGGGAACACCGAGGCGGCGAAACTACGCCTGCGCAACCTGTTGAAAGAAGTGGATATGCCTGAGGACGAAGCAGCCATCGTGAAGTACTTCGAACACGAGCGTGAATGGAAAGGACGCAGCATCGCCATGTTCTCCTGCGCTGCGCAAGAGTACTTCCGTGCCTTCCCGCTGGCCGTGCCGGTCCGCGATCGTGTGCGTGTGGGCAAACACCCCTACGTCAAACCCCTGGCCGATTTACTGGACGCCTATGGAGGCTATGGGGTTATCCTGGTGGACAAACAAGGTGCGCGGATGTTCCTTTTCCACCTGGGGGAACTGATCGAGCAGGAAGGCGTAATGGGTGAGGAGGTGCGCCATACCAAGCGCGGCGGCGCATCGGCCATGCCCGGTCGGCGCGGCGGTGCCGCAGGCCAGACCCGCTACGCCGAGGAGGTGGCCGAGCGCAATATCAAGGAGGCCGCCGAGGCTGCTGCCCGTTTCTTCGAGGCCAACCGCGTGCGCCGCATCTTGATCGGGGGAACGGACGGCAATGTGGCGAAGTTCCGTTCATACCTGCCAAAGGCATGGCAAAGCCTAGTCGTGGGCACGTTCGCGATGAGTATGACCGCCAATCACGCTGAGGTGCTTGCCCGTGCCATGGAGATCGGGCAAGAGGCGGAACGGCAACGCGAAAAGCATCTAGTCGAGCAGATGGTTACCGCCGCGGCGAAGGGGAAAGGTGGTGTCGTTCGCCTGGATGATACGTTGGGCGCGGTCCACGAAGGGCGCGTGCAGACGTTGATCGTCCAGGAGGGATTCCGCGCCCCAGGCTATCAGTGTCAGGGCTGTGGCTATCTGACCATCCAAAACCTGGAGACCTGCCCCTTCTGCGGTAAAGCGTTCGCCGAAATCCCCGATGCGGTCGAACTGGCCGTGCGCCGCGTGATGCAAGATGGCGGCGAGGTAGAAATCGTGCGGGGGAACCCGCAACTGGAGAAGGTGAAAATCGGCGGCTTGCTTCGCTATTGAGCCACTGTGGAACGGCTCGGACAAAAAAGAGGTTCAACTTCCCGGTGAAGTTGAACCTCTTTGCTTTCATGCGATGACACTTCTCACCCGAAGCGTTGTTCCTTCCATACGTCGCCCTCATTGTGGTATCCGGCCTGTTCCCAAAAACCCGGTCGGTCTTCGGCCATAAACTCCAGACCGCGCAGCCATTTCGCGCCTTTCCAGAAGTAGGGCGTCTTCAGGTCGGGACGACCGGGGATGAACCCTACCACACCGCGCAGAGGGTAGCCGTGTTCGGGCGTGAGAGGTTCACCGTTGAAGTGCGTCGCCAGGAGGAAATTCTCCTGCAAGACGACCTCCAGCGGCAAATTGGCGGTGAAGCCGTACTCTGCGTGTTGCATGACGAACCGCGCTGTGGGTTTGAGTTTGATGAAGCCCTCCTCGACCAGTGTCCGCACCGAGACA
This sequence comes from Anaerolineae bacterium, assembly GCA_003694975.1. Taxonomy (GTDB): domain Bacteria; phylum Chloroflexota; class Anaerolineae; order Anaerolineales; family Villigracilaceae; genus J097. The sequence continues at coordinate 2,136 of RFJH01000027.1, forward strand.
CCTTCCCATTCGGTATCGAACTTGCTCCATCGCGTCACGCAATGGATATCCATGACCACTTTCGTACGCGGCAGTTGGTTGAACTCGTCCCACGTCCAGCGCCGCTCCTCCTCCACCTCGCCCCAGATGCGGAAATCCCAGGTTGCAGGGTTGAACGGAGGGACCGGTCCATAGTGCAGGACGGGGAACTTGCGCGTTAGCGATTGTCCGGGCGGGAGGCGCCCTTGCCGGCGCATTTGCTCCTCGATCTGGAAGCGGTTACCGTTAAACATTCAAGAGGCTCCTTGGGTTATGGCTCGTAACTCTCTCCGGGTTTCAAGACGACCACGCGCGTGCTGGTCTCGCGCTCCACGCGCGCGGCCCAGGAGGACGGATCCTGGGCGATGACATCGAAGGTATTGTAGTGGATTGGGATGACTACCTTCGGCTGCAACAACTTGACAGCCCGCAGTGCGTCGTCCGGCCCCATGGTGAAGTTATCTCCAATGGGGATAACTGCCAGGTCCAACCCTTCCTCGCCGATCAGTTTCATGTCACCGAAGAGACCGGTATCCTGGGCGAAGTAATACTTCTTTCCCTCGTTGGTGGTCAGCAGGAAGCCTGCCGGGTTGCCGCCGTAGGAGCCATCCGGCAACGCCGAGCCGTGCAAGGCCAGCGTCAATTTGAGATAGCCGAACGGGTGTTTGAAGCCGCCGCCCAAGTGCTGGGGATGTGTTTTCTCCACGCCTTGAGCCCCGAACCAGGTCGCAATTTCGAAGTTGCTGATCACCGTTGCGCCGGTGCGCTTGGCAATCTCTACGGCATCGCCGACGTGGTCGCCGTGCCCATGGCTGACCAGGATGAAATCGGCCTCCACTTTGTCCGCTGTTGTGGAGGCAGCCGGGTTCCCTGTGAAGAACGGGTCAATCAGCACGCGGTAGCCGCCGGTCTCCAGGCCCAACGTTGCATGACCGTACCAGGTCAGTTTATCTGCCATCTCAACCTCCTTTTTCCTTGTTCCGAAAGAATGGAATTTCGCCTCAAGTATAGGCAAAAACGAGCGTGAGGTCAATTTTCTGCATTCTCAATCCTCGCCTCGTATCCACTCCCGCGCCCGTTCCACATAGGCCAGGGATTGATGGCGAAAGTACGTGTTGTATAACGTGGCGTAATGGCCGCCCCGCGCAAGCAAACTCTCGTGGTTGCCTTCTTCAAGGATACGCCCGTGATCCAGGACGATGATGCGGTCGGCAGCCTTGACCGTGGAGAGGCGATGCGCGATCAGGATGCTGGTGGCGTTTTGCAGGATCAGACGCAGGGCCTGCTGAATCTGCCATTCCGTGAAGGGGTCAATGCTGGCGGTGGCCTCGTCCAGGATAAAGATGGCCGGATTTTGGACCAGAACGCGCATCAAGGCGACCAGTTGACGCTGCCCCATGGAGAGGCGGTTCCCGCGCTCGCCGACCTGAGTCTCCAACCCCTCCGGGAGGGTCTCCAACCACTCGCCATCGCCAATGCGCCGCGCCAGGCGCAGGATTTCCGCCTCGCTCGCTTTGGGACTGGCGTAGCGGATGTTCTCGAGCACCGTGCCGGAGAAGAGGAAGGGTATCTGGGGGACGATGCCTAATTGACGGCGATAGGAGATCAGGTCGAAGGTGCGGATGTCTATGCCATCGATCAGGATGTGCCCGGCCTGGAACTCGTAAAACCGGGCGATCAGGCGGGCGATGGAAGACTTCCCCGCGCCGGTGTGTCCGACGATGGCCAGGTTCTCGCCCGGGTGGATGTGCAGGCTGAAGTCCGAGAGGACCGGCTCGTTCTCCGCGTAGCGGAAGTGGACGCGCTCGAAGCGGATGTCACCGCGCAGGCGCGGGGCGGGCCTCGCGTCCGTCTGGATGACGTTCGGGTCGGCGTCGATCAGGGCGAAGATGCGTTCGGCTGCCGAGAGTCCCTGTTGCACCTGTGCCCAGAAGGCCGAGAGGTTCATAATGGGGAAGAAGAAACGGTCCAGGCTCAGGATGAAGAGGTACCACGCGCCGGCGGAGACCAACCCCTGCGCGGCGCTCAAGCCACCGGCGTAGACCAGGATGGCCGTGCCGATGCCGCCCAGGGCGTTCAACGTGGGAAAGACGAGGGAGAGGATGAAGCCACGCTGGACGTTGACGCGGTAGGATTGCTGATTGGCGGCGTCGAAATCGCGGAAGATGCTCTCCTCCTGGCGGAAGTTCTTGGCGACCGCAATCCCGCTGACCGTCTCCTTGATGGCCGCGTTGACCCCTGCCATGGCGCGCATGCCGCGTCGCGTGACGCGGCGGGCGAGGCGGCGGAAACCGAAAGCGACGGCAAAGATAAACGGCATATAGGCAAAGACCACCAGCGCCAGATGCCACTCGGTGCGCACCAGGACGATGCCCAGCATCACGGCCTGGACGACCTGGGCGCTTACGTCGGTGACGATGACTACCAGTTGGCCGAAATCGCGCGTATCCGAGGTGATGCGCGAGACGATGCGTCCGGAGGAGAACTGGTCGTAGAAGGAGAGATCGTGGGATGCGGCGGCCTCGAAGGCGCGCGTGCGCATTTCCAGCACCACGTCGCCCACGGCGCGGGCCGTCAGGCTGCGCCGTGCCCAGTTGAAGCCCCAGTTGCCCACGCCAATCGCCAGAATGGCCGCGCCCACCACGCCGATCGCGGAGAAAGTGGACTGCCCTTTGACCAGGTCTACACCGTAAGAGACGACAACCGGCTGTGCGGCGCCGATGAGGGCGATCAAGGCCACCAGAAGCGAGATGACGAGCAACCGCCCGCGCTGAGGGCGGAACGTCTCCGCGATGCGCCGCACCAGTTCGCGGTCGGAATATTGGCGGTCGTATTTTTCAGCGTTTAATCCGGCGAAAAAGCCCATAGGATACCAAGCGGGAGATCAGTGGATGAGTAGACGATTAGGCGATTAGATGAGTAGATGAGTAGATATCCATTCGTGTCATTCGCGTCATTCGTCCCATTCGTGCTACTTATTCGTGTCATTCGCGTTATTCGTCCTCATTCGTGTTCCTAACCGGAGATGAGCGGAGATAAACAACCACAGATGAACACAGATATTCGTGCCATTCGTTCTATTCGTGTTTCCCATTCGTGTCATTCGCGTTATTCGTCCTCATTCGTGCTACTTATTCGTGCCATTCGCGTCATTCGAGTTCATTCGTGATACCCTTCGTGCCATTCGTGTCATTCGTGTTATTCGTCCTCATTCGTGATACCCATTCGTGATTATTCACTCCGTAAAGATGCGGCGGTAAGCCTCGGATGTGCGCATCAGTTCCTCGTGGGTGCCGCAGGCTACAAGTTCCCCTTTACGGAGGACGAGAATCAGGTCGGCCCAGCGGATTTGGGAGAGGCGGTGTGTGATGATAAATGTGGTGCGACCGCGTGAGGCGTTCGCGATGGCGCGTTGGATTTTGTCTTCGGTGGCGCTATCAATGGCGGAGGTCGAATCATCCAGGATCAGGATGTGGGGGTCGGTGAGGAAGGCGCGCGCCAGAGCCAGTCGCTGGCGCTGACCGCCGGAGAGGGTCACACCGCGCTCGCCGATGACGGTATCGTACCCCTTCTCGAAACTCATGATGAACTCGTGTGCCTGGGCGGCCTTCGCCGCGGCGACGATTTCCTCACGCGTGGCATCCGGCTTGCCGAAGGCGATGTTCTCGGCGATGGAGCGTGAGAAGAGGAAGATATCTTGCTCGATGATGGAGATCTGGCGTCGCAGCGCGGCCAGGTTCCAGTCGCGCACGTCCACGCCGTCTACCAGGACGCGGCCGCGCGTTGCGTCGTAGGTGCGGTTGATGAGTTTGACAAGGGTGGTCTTCCCGGCACCGGTCTGCCCGACGATGGCGACCGTCTGCCCGGGGCGGACGGTGAACGAGATGTTTTTGAGCACCTGGTCGTTGCTGCCGAGGCGTCCCTCCTGGGAGGCGGAGACGAGGTCGGAGTAGGCGAACGAGACGGCCTGGAATTCCACCTCGCCGCGCATCTCCCCGGCGTACCCGGCCTCGTTCTGATCGAGGTCGGTCTCGCGGTTGATCAGTTCGAGGATGCGACGCGCCCCGGCCAGACCGAGGGAGATTTGCGAATAGGCAAAGGTAGAGGCGAAGGTGGGGAAACTCAACATGGTCAGGAGACCGAAGTAGGCCACCACGTCACCGGTTGCCAGGAGACCCCGGCGGAAGAGGAGCAGGGCGTGGAAGAGGCCGCCGGCCAGCGCCAGGCCGAGCAGGAGCATGGGGAGGAAGCGCGCTTCAAGGTCGCCCTGGCGGACGAAGGCATCGCGCACGCGGCGGGCGTTGTGGTTAAAAAGTTTTACCTCCGAGGCCTCTTGCGCCGCACCCTTGACGACCTCAATGCCGTCCAGGGCCTCGGCCAGGCGCGAGTTCATCACCCCGAAGGCATGGCGCACGGCGTCGGTCACCGGTTGCAGGCTGTGCAGGTATTGTGCCAGGGCGAGGAAATAGGTCACGGTGTAGATAACCGGCGTGAGCATCAGCGCCACATGGTAGCGCGGCGCGAGGACGAGCGGCATGACGATGAAAATGAACGAACCCACCACCAGGTTGACGCCCGGGCTGAACAAGAAGTTGACCTCGCGCACGTCGTTCGTGGCGCGGGCCATGGTATCGCCCACCGGCTGGAGGTTGTGGAAGGTCATGCTCTTGCCCAGGAGGCTGGTGTAGAGTTCGTGGCGCACATCGCGCTCGACGCGCTGGGCAATCAGTTCCGCGCCGAAGTTGCGACCCAGTTGGAGCACGCCGCGCACGATCTGTGATCCGCCGATGAGGAGTGCCAGAGGCAACAACCGGTCGGTGCGGGGCGGCGTTTGCAGGATTAAGTCGAAGGCGCGTCCCACCAGCACGGGTACCAGGGCGGCCAGGCCCGCATTTCCAACCGCGCCGATGACCATCATGATGATCAACGGCCAGTAGCGCAGGGCGTGCGAGGCGACCCAGCGCACCGGTCCGCGCCGGTCGTAGGTGCGTTGACGGGGGAGGGTGAATTCGGCAGATAGCGTCGATGTTGTCATGCTGGCGAGGAAAAAGCCTTCCGCGTCGCGCGGCAGGCTTGCGTGAAGAAAAAGGAAGTACCAGCGGATTTTACCATGTCGTAGCGCAACCCCCTTATGGCGGTAGGGTTAATATGACAAAGGTCATCTGTTTTTTCGACCATTACTTTACCCTCAAGGAGGAATGCCTTCATGCCCAAGAAACCCGGTACCTGGTTTGTTGCCCTGTTCTTCTTTTTTGCCGGCCTGTCCGCTTTTGGGGTCTCGTTCCCCTTCATGAATTACCTGACCGGCATCTTTGCCCTCCTGGCAGCGTTCTTCACCTTCACGGGCAAGTAATCTCTCCCCTCCCTTGCCCTATGGATGCGTCCCCTCTCCATTAGTGGAGAGGGGATTTTTGGCACTCCGTCGGGTGCTGTTTATGCGGGGAAGAGGGTCTCCATTACTTCCGGACAGTATTGCTCCACCATCTCCGAAGAGAGACGGTTCTCCGTGCAGATGCGGGCATAGAGATCGGCGCTGGGACGTTTCCGGCGTACCTGACTCTCTACGTCCAGTTCCCACAGGCCGAAACGCTGAGTCCAGCCGCGCTCCCACTCGAAGTTATCCACCAGCGACCAGTGGAAATAGCCCTTCACCGGCCAGTTGAAGTTCACCGCCCGCCATACTTGATGGACATGCTGCGCCAGGTAGCGCGGGCGAATGTGGTCATCGGCGCATTCCACGCCGTTCTCGGTGATCAGGATGGGCAGATTCGGATAGGTGCGCACAGCCCATTTCAGGCTGTCGAACAGACCTTCGGGGATGTTGGCGATGAAACCGGTATCGCTCAGGTCGGCGCCTTCGGGGAAGAAACGGCGACCGAAGAGTTCCGCCGCGTTGCCGGCGTCGAATTTCACCGTGTCCATCGTGTAGTAGTTCAGGCCGAGATAGTCCTGTGTCCCTTTGGCTTCCGGGATGCGCACCGAACCGACCGGCGAGCGCATCACGCCCTCCGCGAGCGCGGTGGGGAAGGCCAGGTTGATGCCTCGATACTGAATGCTCCGCATCAGCAGGTCGAGCGGGAACCAGGGGCGCGCCGCGACCATCGGGCGATAGTGCAACGCATACCCGACGCGCGCCTCCGGCTGAATCTCATGGATGGCGCGGTAGGCCGCCGCGTGGGCGCGCACCATGTTCGCCATGACGCGCATCGCCAGTTTCAAATCGTTCTTGCCGGGCGGGAAAGCGGGGGTCATATAGCCGCTCAGGGCGTAGATGTTCGGCTCGTTGATCGTGCACCACAACGTGACGTACTCCCGTAGCGCCTCCACCACCTTGCGCACGAACTTCTCGAAGCGCCCCACCACCTCCTCGCTCTCCCAGCCGCTCGTCCCCTGGCGCGGGTCGCTGAGCCAGAGCGGATCGGTGAAGTGATGCAACGTGACCAGCGGGGTCAGGCCGCGCTCTTTCAGGCCGCGCACCATCTGGCGGTAGTGATCCAGCGCGTCCTCGTCCCAGCGGTCGGGTTCGGGTTGGATGCGGCTCCACTCCACCGAGAAGCGGTGCGCGTTCTGTCCGCTTTCGGCGGCGCGGTCGAAGTCCTCGCGCCAGCGGCCTCCCCACCAGTCACAGGCCAGGCCGGATGTGTGGACGGTATGTCCTTCCTGTTCCCAGACCCACCAGTTGTTGTTCGTATTGTTGCCCTCCACCTGATGGGAGGAGGTCGCCGTCCCCCAGAGGAACCCTCGCGGGAAGTGAAACGTGGCTTGCGGCATGTCAGTTCTCCTGATCGGTTTGATGTCGTTGCAGATAAGCGAGATACAGGGCGACGGAACCGGCGACGGCCGCGTTCAGCGATTCGACCCGACCGCGCATCGGCAGGCGCAACAGGAGATCGCACGAACGCCGGACGAGAGGCCTCATCCCGCGCCCCTCGCTGCCCACAACCAGCCCCAAAGCCCCGTCCAGGCGGATCGCCCCCGGACCCTGAGCCTGCTCCCCCTGATCCAGGCCGACGACCCACGCCCCGGCATCTTTCAGCGCCTCGATGGCCTGATGCAGGTTGGCGCGGGCGATCAGCAGGTGCTCGCTCGCCCCCGACGAGGCGTTGACCACCGCCGGCGTGACCTGCGCGGCGCGCGCCAGGGGGATGACCACCCCATGCACGCCGACCGCCTCCGCCGTGCGCAGCAGCGTGCCCAGGTTTTGCGGGTCTTGCAGGGCATCCAGCAGCAGGACGAAGAGCGGCTCGCGGCGCGCCTCGGCGCGCTCGAAGAGATCGGTCAGCGCGGCGTAGGGATATTCGCCGACCTCCAGC
>RFJH01000211.1 GCA_003694975.1 Anaerolineae bacterium
ATCGCGCCGCGCTATCTCTCCCCCGGCGGCCTCATCCTGCTGGAGATCGAAGCCTCTCAAGGCGTGCAGGCCCTCGCCCTGGCCTACGACGCCTTCGAGAACGCCCGCATCACCCTCCACCAGGACCTGGCCGGGAAAGACCGCCTGATCAGAATCCAACTCCGCCCCTTTAGCCTTCCCTGACGAGTTCGTTCATGCGCTCTGCATCAGCACATCGGCATCCGCACGTCGCAGATAGGTGCGATAGGCGGCGCTCTCCTGCAAAAGACCTTTCAGAGCGGTGAAGAGTTCGCTTTGCAGGTAACGATTGGGAGGTGAGGGCGAATCGGCGCGGAGACGGACGTCATCTCCCTCGACTTCCACGCCGATGTGCCCTCCGGCGGCCAGCCACTCCAGCCCGAAGCGGACGGTTATCTCGCTCTGGGCGCTCGCCGCGGCCAGGGCAGAGAGGGTGGTCTGCCCGTTCATCTTGCCGATGGCGTATTTGACCAGCCCGGCGAGGTGGGTGAGAAACGCCTGGGGGGTGGGTGAAGGCAAGGGTTGGGCGACCAGGTACAGGGTCCGGGGGCGAACGCGCTCCAGGATGAGGCGTAGAGTCTGCGGATCGGGGGGAGGGGTGTAGAGGATGAGAGTCTCCGCAGGGGAGAGTTGGGTTCGGTCCCTCCCTCCCACCTCGCGTTTGTGTTTCCCTTCGGCAAAGAGCAGACCTTCCACCTCGGCGAGGGGGACAGGCCCGGCGCGCAGATCGTGGATGACGATGCCGCGCTCCGGTCGCACCTCCACGGGCGGCGCCTCGGCGAGACGGAAATCCACCAACTCCACGGCGATTTGCACCTGGCCGCGATAATCGCTCGTGCGCAGGGTGTAGGCCAGGTCGAAGCGACTCTCGGAGGGAGGGGGTTCCTCATCGGCGCCGTTCCACCAGAGGACGGCCTGCGCGTTCCCATCGGCGTCTTCTACGGTCAGTTTCACGTGATCGCCGTTGCGACCGAGGGGGGTGATGGCCCTCAGGCGCAGGTCGCGCGTGGCGAGGACGGGGGGCGGGTTGGATGGGCCGAAGGGGGAGAGACGGTCGAGGGCGGCGGCCAGGTCGAGGGTCAGGGCGGAGAGGGGAAGGTAGGCGTCCACGTGGAGGGTGGGTTCGGGAAGGTGCGCTTCTTCTATCATCCGCCGGACGGTGCGATTGATACGACGGCGGAATTCGGGCAGGTTCTCCGGCGGCAGGGAGAGACCGGCTGCCATAGGATGCCCGCCGAAGGAGAGCAGGAGGTCTTTTTGGGCTGCGATGGCCTCGGTGATGTGAATGCCCTCCACGGAGCGCGCCGAGCCGCGCGCCGGTTCGCCCTCCGGCGTGGTGAGCAGGATGACGGGCTTGTGGTAACGGGCGGCCAGCCTTCCAGCGACGATACCGATCACGCCCCCCGGCCAGGCGGGATGCCCCAGGATGATGACCTCCTGGGCGAGGAGGTCGGGGTCGGCGCGCAATTGGGCTTCTGCGGCGCGATAGACCTGGCTGGTGAGCAGTTTGCGCCGGGCGTTCAGGCCCTCCAGTTGTGTGGCGAGGAGACGGGCGCGAGAGGGGTCGTCGGTGGTCAGCAGTTCGACGGCGGGGTTGGCATCGCCGAGGCGACCGAGGGCGTTCAGGCGCGGCGCGAGGACGAAGCCGATATGTTCCTCCGAGATGCGCTCCGCGCGCAGACCGGCGAGTTCGTAGAGGGCGCGCAGGCCGAGGCGTTGCGTGGCGCGCAGCCTCTCCAGGCCGCGCTGGAGGAGGTAGCGGGTGTCGCCGTGCAGTTCGGCCACGTCGGCGACGATGCCCAGGGCGACGAGATCGAGGAGATTTGCGGTCTGGTTTTCGGCGAGGAGGGCTTCGGCGAGTTTGTAGGCCACGCCCACGCCGGGAAGGGTGGCGAGGGGATGCGAGGCGGGCAGGCGCTTCGGGTTGACCACGGCGAGGGCGGGCGGCAGGGTCTCGCCGGGGAGGTGATGGTCGGTGATAATAACCTCCGCGCCGAGGGAGCGGGCGTGCCGAACGGCCTCGTGCGCGGTGATGCCGGTATCGCAGGTCAGGATCAGGTGGGCGCCATCCTGGATGAGGCGGCTCAGTTGGGGGATGTGGAGGCCGTGTCCCTCTTCGGCGCGGATGGGGATATGGTAGGTCACCTCGGCGCCGAGGGCGCGCAGAGTCTGGACGAGGAGGGCGGTGGCGGTCTGACCGTCCACGTCGAAATCGCCCCAGACGCAAATCTTCTCCCCGCGACGGACGGCATGGATGATGCGCTCCACGGCGGCGCGCAGGTCGGGGAGTTCTTCGGCGGGCGCGGGGGTGTAGGAATCGGGATCGAGGAAGGCGCGCGCCGTCGCCACGTCGGTGATTCCGCGTCGGACGAGGATTTGCGCCGCGAGGGGGTGCAGGCCGAGGGCCTGAAACGATGCGGGGACACGGACGGGGGATGGGTCAAGCCATTGGGGCATGGGAGGGGGTGGAGGATTGAGGATTGAGGATTTGAGATTGGAGAGTGGATGAGTGGAGGGAAGGTGATGGTATGATTTTAGCCGATTGTCAGGAAAATTGCAGGTACAATAGAGGGGAGGTGTCTATGAGCCGCACGGTAAGTATGCTGACGGAAGAGGAAATCGAGGCGTATCGCGCCGCGTTGAGAGACCATGCTGCCCGGAAGCGCCGTCTTGACGAGACGCGTTGGCGCAGGGCATGGGACCTGGCCCGGCGCGCGGCGATTCTCCTGCGGGAGGAGTTCGGGGTTAGCAGGGTGGTCGTGTTCGGCTCGTTAGTTCACCCGCATCTGTTTCATGCCCACTCGGATGTTGACCTAGCCACATGGGGGCTTTCCGGCCGGCCCTATTACCGTGCCGTTGGGGTGTTGCAAAGTCTGGATCCCACGATCTCGGTTGATTTGATCGCTTTCGAAGAAGCCCCGAAGAGGTTGCAGGAAATTATCCTACGCGAAGGAGAAGACCTGTGAGCGAGTACGC
>RFJH01000212.1 GCA_003694975.1 Anaerolineae bacterium
CCCGTGCCGCAGCCGATCTCCAGAACGCGCATCCCCTCGCGAACGTAGACGCGGGCGATGTACTCTTTGAGGGGACGCAGCCGCCCCAGGGTCAGGAGTTGAATCCCCCGGTCGTAGGTCTTCGGGCTGGTCTCCAGCCATTTCATGAAGACGGTCGCCATCAGGCCTGGATTCCTTTCAGCAAAATATCTATCCCGGCGCGAATGTGCTTCTCGACATCCACTGTCTCAGGATCGTACACCCACAACAGAATCGTTCCTTCTACCAGGGCACCAAACGCCAGGGCGATGTCTTGCGGGTCCAAGGAATGAAACTCACCACTGGCAATGCCTTCCTCAATGATAGGGATGGCAAGCGACACATAGGTGCGCAGGTATTGGCGGAAGGCCTTTTGCACGGTTTTGTTGCGAAAAATCAATCCCAGGAACTCATAAGCCACAGGAATCAGTTTCAGCCAGTTGGAAAGGTCGTCCAGAATGGCTTCCAAAAAACGTTGCAAACGCTCCGAGGCAGTACCTTCCGCGTGTTGCAACGCGCTCAGATCGCGCATCTCATGTTGAAAGAGGCGATCAAGCAAGGCCGTGATCAGGGCATCCTTGCTCTTGAAGTACAGGTACAGCGTGCCTTTGCTCAGCCCGGCTTTGGCAGCGATGTCGTCCATGCGTGCCTTGTAGAACCCTTTTTCGGCGAACACCGCGCTGGCAGCCTCCAGAATTTGTTTGGTGCGCTCTTCGCTGACGTTAGGACGGGGAGACATCAGGATGCCTCGGGAGGTGATGACTGACCGGTCAGTTAGTTATATAATACAACAAACATTGTTGGAAGTCAAGAGGGTATGGGGCAGGTGGTTGCGGCGACGCGTCACTGTTGCTAAGGTGGCATTAATGTGATCGCAGTGCACGCCGGAGGAAGAGCAGACAATCAACGTGAGCCAGGCTTCTTGTACCGAGTTGACAATGGTACAATACCCCCATCTGGTTGCCCCTCTACATGAGGGACTCTAAACCCAATTTTGGAACGAAGAGAATATGCCACAGACACAAGTCAACTGTCCTCGCTGTCGCCAGCCGGTGACGGCCAATGTAGAGCAACTTTTCGACGTTACACATGACCCGGGCGCCAAACAGCGTCTGTTAAGCGGTGTTGCAAATTACCTTCGCTGCCCGTATTGTGGCTATGAAGGACATCTGGCCACGCCGATCGTTTACCACGATGCAGAAAAAGAATTGCTCCTGACCTATTTCCCTCCCGAACTCAATTTGCCGGTCAACGAGCAGGAGAAAATGATCGGCCCGCTTATCAATCAGGTGATGAATCGCCTGCCGCCGGAGAAACGGAAGGGATATCTGTTCAACCCCCAGAATCACCTGACCTACCAGAGCCTGATTGAGCGTATCTTGCAGGCCGATGGTATCACTCCGGAGATGCTCAAAGCGCAGCAAGAGCGCGTGAATCTGATTGAGCGGTTACTGCGAGCATCCAGCGATGATGTGCGCTCGGAAATCCTCAAACAGGAAGCATCTCTGATTGACGAGCAGTTTTTCACCCTGTTTGGTCACCTCCTGCAAAATGCCATCGCCGCCGGACAAGAGCAACTGGCGCAACAGATGGCTTCGTTGCAGAAACAGTTGCTCCAGGAAACGGAGATAGGGCGCAAAATACAGTCCTCAGTTGGGGAGTTTGAGGCAGCGGTCAAGTCGCTTCAAGAGGCAGGCGAAGGCCTGACGCGTGAGAAATTGCTGGAGATCGTCATCGCCGCGCCCAACGAAGAACGCCTGAAAGCGCTGGTCGGCCTGGCGCGCGGTGGGATGGACTACATCTTCTTCCAGATGTTGAGCGAGCGCATTGAGGCTGCAGAGGGGGAAGAAAAGAAACGATTGGAAGGCTTGCGCGAGCGCCTTCTGGAATATGTCAACGAGATTGACCGTCAGATCGAAGAGCGCTACAAACAGGCTCAGGAATTCATCGAGGCATTGCTGGAAGAGGAGGATGTAGCGAAGGCCACCCGCGAACGTCTGGACCGTTTTGATGAGATTGCGGTTGATGTGTTGAATACCTTGTTGCGCCGTGCCAGTGACGAAAACGACACCGAGCGGCTGCAGAAGTTGCAACAGATAGTTGGAGTGCTGAAAGAAGCAGCGACCCCTCCACCGGAAGTGCTTGTGATGGAGAAACTGCTTGCTGCCCCCGATGCCGATGCGATGGAGAAAGTACTGCAAGAGAACGAGACTCTGATCAACGAGCGCTTCGTCCAGGCACTGGGTGGGCTGGTCGCACAAATGGACGCTCAGGTCCAGGCCGGGGATGGTTCGGAGGAGGAAAAAACGCTACTGGAACAGGCGCAGCGCGCCTATCGTGCCGCGTTGCGTTTCTCGATGAAAAAACAGATGGAGGGTTAGAGGGGAGGGTTGTCCAGGCGCAAGCCGTGGCCGCGCAGGGTCTCGATATACTGATGCGTGGGGTCTACTGCGGCCAGGCGGTCGCGCAGACGGCGGACGAGGGCGTCCAACGCCTGATCCGAAACGCCGACAGCCTGCTCTTCTCCCCAGACAGCAACGATCAGGTCTGCGCGGCTGATGACTTCCCCATCGGCCTCATAGAGCGCCTGCAAGAGACGGAACTGCTGTGCCGAAAGCGGCGGTGTGACCAGTTGCTGGTTAATCCACACCCGCCGGGAGCGCTCGTCCAACCGCAAACGCCCTGCACGCTTGCCTTCGTCCAGCAAGGGAAGGGTGGCATCAGAGACCAGGAACATGAACTGTTGTGCCAGGGCGATCTGCACAATATCCCCATCCTGGAGCACAACAGGGCCACTTAACTCATTGCCATTGCAGTGGGTGCCGTTTTTGCTCCCCAGGTCTTCCAGGATCACCCCCTCCCGCGTGGGTGTCAAGCGGGCGTGAAAACGAGAGACCTGCCGATCTGGGATGACGACATCACAAGAGGGTTCCCGCCCGATGACCAAAGTGTGGCTTAACGGCCAGCGTTGCCCCTTAAGCGGCCCTTCTTGAGCGATCAGCATGGGATATTCTTCAGAGTCGGCGTCCATGGTATCCTCTCTCAGTTTATAATATAGCAGAAAAGTGACATTCTGTGCAGACCAACGCCGAGAGATCAACTCTGCACTCATGTTGCTCCGGAACAAGGATCGAAAATGCCTCTCCCGCTGAAAGATGGTGAGGTGTTGCGCGGTCGTTATCGCATTCGAGAGCGCATTGGTCAGGGAGGCATGGGAAACATCTACCTGGCCGACGACTTACGCCTCGAAGGGCGTCTGTGCGCCATCAAAGAAGTCGAACACGACCGCACCCTCCCGGCCAGAATGCTTCAGGAGGCCCGCCAACAGTTCCTGCGCGAGGCCACTATTTTGGCGCGCCTGGATCATCCAAACCTTCCAAAAGTCTCCGATTTCTTCTCCAGCGGCCTGCGGGATTACCTGGTAATGGACTACGTGCCGGGGAAGGATTTACGCACGGTCATGCTTGAAGCACGTCGGCGCAGGCAATTTCTCTCCGAAGAGACGGTCCTGGGTTGGGCCGGCCAACTGGCCGATGCCCTGGCGTATTTGCATGGTCAGGATCCACCCGTCCTCCACCGCGACATCAAGCCGAGCAACCTGAAACTCACCCCCTCCGGTCTGCTCAAACTGGTAGATTTTGGCCTGGTAAAGGTTTTGGTGCCGGACGAAATGACGGTTACCGTGATTCAAGGGCAAGGCACGGCATTGTACACACCTCTGGAGCAGTACGGCGGCGACGGCTCCCATACCGACGTGCGCAGTGACATCTATGCTTTCGGCGCGACCCTGTACCATTTGCTGACCAACGAACCGCCTGCAGACGCTCGAAGCCGTTTCCTCAACCCTGATGCTCTCATTCCTCCGCGCCGGATCAACCCCTCTATCAGCCCGCGTACCGAACGGGCTATTTTGTGGGCTATGGCTCTGCACCCTGACGAACGCCCATCCTCTGTAGACCATTTCCGCCAGTATCTTTTCGGTCTGCGGGAAATACCCACCCTGCCGGTTTCGGTAAGTCACTCCCCTCCGCTCTCATTGTGGGACATTCTTTTTCGTCCACCGGAGATCGTCCTGGTGTGGACGGCGGCGTTTCTCCTGCTTTTGAGCCTGGTGGCTACTTTGGCGCGCTGAGGCTTCGCGACCACAACCAACCTGCGCCCCACCCGAGGATTTCCCCTACCAACGTTGTCACGACGATAGCGTACACGCCGTTAGCCTCAACCCAGGCAGCGCTGCCCGGCATCCCAAGCGCGAGGTAGTCATACGCCAACAGTCCACCCAGGGCCACGCACAATCCCCAGCGCACACCCCAGCGGCGCGACCGGGCATAGTGACGTCCTGCCTGATAAGCCAGGACACTGCCTCCGGTCCACAACATCAGGGCGATCAACCAGCCACCAACGCGGGGCTGCCCTTCGGTTGTCAACGGAGGGTTCTCCTCGACTTCCTCCGTCGGCGAGGGGGGTTCGGGCGTTGGAGAAGGGGCCTCGTTGGGAAGGGGAGTAATGATGCTTACGGCGGTGTTGCCCTCCTCGGAGACATCCAGGCGCAAGATCTCGGAGAGCAAGGCCGGCTCGCTCTGGGCACGGATCTCCAAAAGGCCGGGTTGTTCCAGCCGGAAGGTAGCCCGCGCTACGCCCTGACGGGTCTCGCTTTCTACTTGCTGAATGATCCCTCCCGTCTCGCTGACCACGTTGAGTGTAAAACGGACAATGGTGCCATCTGGGACGGGATGCTGATTGTGGTCCAGGATGACACCGGTGCGGACGGAGACCGTTTCACCGGTGTGCAGGGTGATGGTTGGTGTCGGTGCGGGCGTGGCGGAAGGAGTTGTGACCGTAGGGGTTGGCAGAGGCGGCAGGTCCAGTGAGAGTTGGATGACCTGGCCAGGGTCGGGGGATGTCGCGGTGATCAGGTCGTAGCCGATGGCCTGAATGGAAACCGGTGGCGCGCCCGGAGGGGTGAGTTCTTGATAGAGCAGACGGGCAGCCACTTCCACAAAGGGGGGTGCCTTGCTGTAAAGGCTGTAGTAAGCGGTCAGTTTGGAGATGTCGGTCGCGTCGAGATAGTAGGGGGCACCAAAGGAGAAGAGGAGGATGTGCTTGGAACGCAGGATGTTTTGTCTCTCCGAGAGAAAGCGACGTAAGATTTCGGTTTGACCTTTGTTTACCCCAAGGAGGGAAATAATCACCCAATCTGCGCGACGCAGGTCGTCTTCCAGAATCCGCACGGTTTCCAGGCCGGTTTCACCGGCGAGCAGATTCTGCAGCGTCTCCAGCGAATGAGATGCCAGGTGATTGGGGTAGACCTGCCCTCCGGCATCCGGCCCGTAGAGGCGCAGGACGGCATTTTGGAAAGCGTCTACAGGCATGAGCGGCTGAGGGGGGCAGTCACTGCATTGTTGCGCGGTTTGTGCATCAGTGATGAAGAGCAGGTAGTCATTGGGTGAGGGTGGCGAGGGGAGGACGGTATCCAGATCGCGCGCCTCGGGGCTGATCAGGGTGGCTGCATTGCGGGCAATATCAAAAGTGACTTGCGTCCCCTGGCCAATGGTATCCAGTCGGTCGGCACCGAGTTGTACGGCGGCGAGAGAGAAGGGTTTGCCGTAAAGACGCTGCTTGGCACTCAAAATGCGTATAACGGCAGCGTCCACATTTTGAGCAAAAGCCGGGTCTTCGCGGTATTTTTGGGCAAAAAAAGTCAGAGTGTCCACAATCGTGGCGTAGGTATCCGGGGCGCCGGTGGAGACAATGTTTCCCATGTAAAGAAGGTCGTTTCCGGCCACGAAGGCGTCGCGCGCCACCAGGCGGGCGGAGAAATTCTGCTCGGCAGGGTCATAGAAGCGACGCACAGCCTGGCTGCCCAGGTCATCGCTGACCATCAGGCCCCCGGCGGCACGCCAATCTACGAATTGCGGAAGGGAAAGGATCAAGGAGAGTGCCTGAGCGTCGAAACTGACGGGGCGTGTGGTGGCACGGATGTTTCCCTGGAAGCCCTGATAGCGGATATGAGAGACCAGGAGGCCGTCAACGGCGGTCGGGTCGGCGGGTGTTGCGGCGGTGACGGCGAAGAAGGGGGCCAGTTCGATTTGCTTCAGTTGCTCCAGGGACTTGCGAACGGTGGCGGCCTCCTCGTCGAGGGGGCGGTCTGCGCCGCCGCCGCCGGGGAAGTGCTTCCCGATGACGAGGAGGCGATTCTCACTGCCGGCGTGCAATCCTTCGATGAAGGCGCGTCCCATTTCGGCTACCCAATAAGGGTCGCCGCCGAAGACGCGCGTTCCCGGATCGCCGGGGCTTGTGGGTCTGGGTGTCTCCAGAACGTCCAGGGAGGGGCCCAGGTAAAGGTTAAAGCCCAGAGCGGCCAGTTCGGCGCCCAGGGTTTCTCCCGCCTGTCGGGCAAGGTCGGGTTGCCAGGTCGCGCCAATGGCCATGGCGCTGGGAAGGGGGGTCACGCCGCTCAGAAGTTGGTCGTATGGATAACCGTCCCCCTCTTGCGAGATACCGATGAAGAGAGGAATGTAGGTTCGCCGCCGTTCCGGACCGGCCACCGCCTCGTCCACGGCGAGAAACGAACCTTCCCATTCGGCCTGTTGCAGGTCGTGAATGAGGCGATAAGCCTCACTCACTGTTTGTGGCGCAGCGACGAAGTTATCATTGGAAGCCAGGAGCACCACGCCGCCGATGTGGTAATTTACAATCAGGTCGTAGATTGGGGATTCGGGCGTGACCTCGTTGCCGGTGAACGTCACAAGAAACAACTGGCCGACGCGTTCTTCCGGCGTCATGCGTTCCAGAAGCGCCTGGATGTCCGGCGGAGGTGTCTCGGTCTGGAGATGGACGGCAGCCTCCGCGCCGCGCGGTGAGGTGAGCGCGGTGATGAGCAGGACGGAGAGTGCAATAAGAGCCGCGAGACGACGCGCCCTCATCCTCCTCCCCCCGGGCGTTGCACGATTCGAGCGTGGACTTCGGGCTGGATGTTCCCGCCCGATACGATGACCACCGCCGGACGCGCCGTCACCTTGCCGCTCAAGATGGCGGCCAACCCCACCGCGCCCGCGCCCTCGATCTTCTCACCGTAGGTGTGCCAGGCGAAGGCAATGGCCTGGGCAATTTCCTCTTCGGAGACGAGGAGGATATCATCCACGAGGCGGCGCACCATCGGGATGGTCACGGCATTCTCCTCGATGGCACCTGCGAGACCGTCGGCCAGGGTGGGGAGATCGGGCACACCTTCCTGCGTGTTGCGGTAATACATGGAATGCATGAATGCCGAGGCCTCAGCCTGCACGCCGAGAAGGGGGGGTTTGGGGGAAAGGCGTGCCAGGGCAACACCGATTCCGGCGATCAACCCTCCACCGCTTACCGGCACCAGCCAGGTAGCCCGGGCGGTCTCCGGGCGTTCGGTGAGCACCTCCAGCGCCAGGGTTCCCTGTCCGGCGATGACGTGACCATCGTTGTAGGCAGAGACCCAGGTTTGCCCGTGCTCGGCGGCATAGCGGATTCCGGCGGCCTCGGCTTCGTGGTAGCCGCCCGGCACAGTCTCAATGTGTGCACCCAGCGAGCGTATGGCTTCTACTTTGGTAGGCACGGCATCTTCGGAGACAAAGCAGGTAACCGGCGCGCGGGTCAGTTTTCCCGCCAGGGCCACTCCCTGGCCGTGATTTCCTGCGGAAGCGGTGACGAGGCCGGCCTCTCGTTCCCATTCTTCCAGCGCGAGGACTTTGTTCAGTGCACCGCGCGCCTTGAAAGACCCGGTAACCTGATGATTCTCCCATTTCAGGTACAGGTTGCGGGCAGCGTCGAAGGTGAGCGGTGTACGTTGGATGTAGGGAGCGATGCGGGTCGCGGCTTCGTCGAGCCATTCGTCGGGGATCATAGGTCCTTCCAAACCAGGAGACAGGGCGGCATTTCAACTGCGGCGCTGCGTGCCCCCGCTCCACGCGGCGCTCCGGACGGAAGATTGTGTCGCTTTTGCGTCACTTGAGCGTCTCGCGAGCGAGGCGGGGGTCGTCGGTGAAAATGCCGTCCACACCCCAACGGTGCAGACGGCGCATGGCGTCCGGCTCATTGACCGTCCAGACGTGGATACGGCGGCGCAGACGGTGGACGCGTTGTACCTGCTGAGGGGTGACATCGCGCAGATGCGGATGCAGGGCTGCGTAATCGCCAAACGCGAACCCGAAGGAACGCGCCCACCATCCCGGCAATCCCGGCAAGGCGAGCAGGGCGCGCGGCACTTCGGGGAGGAGGCGGGCGGCTTTCTTCAGGTTGGCAGCGTAGAACGAGGAAAGCCAGACGCGCTGCTGCAGTCCATGCCGCGCGACCAGGGCGGTCACTTTTTCCGTCAGAGCATCGCGAGGGGTGGTGTAGTTGGTCAGTTCAACGTTGATATAGAGGCGGTGTCCGACGGCGGCGAAGACTTCGTCAAGAGTAGGGATACGCTGACCATCGCCGGCATCCAGTTCTCGCAGGGCGGCGAGGGGGAGGTCCTTCACGCGCCCGTGTCCATCGGTGGTACGGTCCACACTCGCATCATGGATGACAACGACCTCGCCATCGGCGCTTAGTTTCGCATCCAGTTCGATCGCATCCGCGCCTTGCTGTGCGGCAAGTTCGAAGGCAGCCAGGGTGTTCTCCGGCGCGTGGGCCGAGGCGCCGCGATGAGCAATGATCAGAGGAGTTGGGAGGTCAGGCCACATAGCGGTGACGGTGTGAGGACGCAATCACAACTCCACAAAGTACGATTGTGCGGCGCGGTCAATCATCTCGCGAGACATGGTCGGCTTGACGGCGAGATAGCGGGCGATATCGAGGATCTGGTCACAGAGGTCGCGGGGATGATTGGCGCGCAGTTTGCGATTGCGCTTGATATACCATTCCTGAAGGAGATAGGCCAGACCGCGGTCGCTATATTCGATGCCTTTCTGGGCAGCCACACGCCGGAAAATTTCGCGATACTCCTCGTAGGACGGGTCTCCGATCTCGATTTTATGGCGTAGGCGGCGCAGGAAAGCCTCATCCACCAGGTCCTTTGGGGGCAGGTTGGTGGAGAAGACGACCAGCACGTCGAAGGGGACTTCGATTTTACGCCCGGTGTGCAGGGTGAGGTAGTCAACGCGGTTTTCCAGAGGGACGATCCAGCGGTTGAGCAGGTCTCGCGGGCGGACCTGTTGGCGACCGAAATCGTCAATCAACAAGATGCCGCCATTGGCTTTGACCTGGAAAGGAGCCTCGTAAAACTTGTTTACCTCATCGAAAACCAGATCGAGACCTTCCAGGGTCAATTCGCCGCCGACCATGATGAAGGGGCGGCGAATTTTGACCCAACGAGGGTCGCGACGCATCCCGGTCTTCAAGGAGCCGGTGCCCGTAGGGGTGGCATCCGGTTCCTCGGCGAGTTGGTGGCTGACGGCGTCGTAGAGTTTGACCACCTGACCATCCACATAGATGGCGTAGGGGATATACATGCTTTGGGTTTGCATCAGTTGCCCAAAAGCGCGGGCGATACTGGTCTTGCCATTGCCGGGAGGGCCGTAGAGGAAGATGGATGTGCCGGAGTTGAGCGCCGGGCCGAGACGCTGGAAGGTGGCCTCAGAGATGACCAATTCAGAGAGAATTCGGCGCATGGTACGCGAGGTGACGGTGATACGCCCGCTCTTTTGACGGCGGATGGCCTCGTTGTAGACGGGGAGAGGCACAGGGGCTGGGCCGGCATATTGGCTTCTCTCCAGCGCTTCGCGGGCGCGGGCAATCCCCGCGCCGGTGATGGCATACTGGTAGCCGCCTTCTCCCAACCCCATCTGGGAGGACTTGACTTCCACCAGTTTTTCGCGCTTGAGGGTATCTAAAATCTGGTCGGTCACTCCGGCGAATGGCAGGGCCATCGCCTCGGCGATTTTGAAACCGGAGAGATAGCCTTGAAAATAAAGCACTTTGAGAGCCAGGTCTTGAAGCCAGAGTGCAGAAAGACCGGTATCTTCCAGACGAGTGAGTGGAGGCGGCACAAAGACGCCTCGCGAAGCCATGGTCTGTGTCGGCACGTTGGTCATAGCGGCCTCCCAGCCGTGATGGGAATGCCCCTGCCTGACGAGGCCGGGGTGTATTTTGATTATAGCATGGCGTCCTTGAGGCTACGCACGAGAAAAAATAGCGTTTGCATTTCAATTTCATGTATAATCTGCCCTATGAATCTCTCCGTGATTATCCCTGTGTACAACGAGGTCGATAGCATTGAGGAAATTTTGCGTCGCGTGCGCGCGACCGGCCTGCCTAACGAAATCATCGTGGTAGACGACGGCTCCACAGATGGCACCCGTGAAATCCTGGCGAGGTTGGATGGCAAAGACGGCATCCGCGTCATCCTGCATGAGAAGAATCAAGGGAAAGGTGCAGCGGTGCGTACCGGTCTTGCTGCGGCGAAAGGGGACGTGCTCCTGATTCAGGATGCCGACCTGGAATACGACCCGCGCGACTACCCCACTCTTCTACGTCCTCTGAAGGAGGGAATCGCAGATGTGGTCTACGGTTCACGATTCCTGGGCGGGCCGCGAAGAGCGACGATGTTCTGGCACATGGTCGCCAACAAGTTGCTCACCTTCCTGACCAATGTGCTCTACGATACCATTTTGAGCGATATGGAGACCGGCTACAAGGTCTTCCGGCGGGAAGTGATCGAGGGGATGACGCTGCATGCCAAACGCTTTGACTTCGAGCCGGAGTTCACCGCCAAGGTGCTCAAACGCCATTACCGCATTTTCGAGGTGCCGATCTCGTTCAATCCCCGCGATTACTCGCAGGGCAAGAAGATCAAGTTGCGTGATGCCTTTGAGGCGGTGTGGACGTTGTTGAAGTACCGCTTCGTGGATTGATATTCAGCAGGCCGGCCGGAGGAAGCGAATCGGGCGGCCTGTCACTTCGGGAGAAGTGTTGTGAACGCTCGCCTTTCAACCCTGGCATCCTGGCTGGTCACGTTGCTTACACCGCTGGCGCTTATCCTGTTCGCGGTGCGTCTGTTGCTCACGCCGATTTTCTTGCAGGTAGAATATCGCCTGCCCGGCTTCCCGGAAGATCCATACGGCTTCACGCAGCAGGAGCGCCTGTACTGGTCTCGCTTTGCACTGGATTACTTGCTCAACGATGCAGGGATCGAGTACCTGGGCGATTTGCGTTTTCCCGAAAGTGGAAGCCCGGTGTTCAACGCGCGCGAATTACGGCACATGGTGGATGTCAAAGTGCTGACGCGTTACACGTTGGGAACGGCGTATACGGTGTGGGGACTGCTGGTCGTGTTGGGGGTGTGGGCCCGGCGCGGGAAGTGGTGGCAGGCCTACGGCCGCGGGTTGAGGCGGGGCGGTTGGGCAACGGTAATGCTGGTGGCCGCGGTACTGCTGTTCGTGGTGATCAGTTTCGAGGCCCTGTTCACCGCCTTCCATCGGGTGTTCTTCGAAGGGGATACCTGGTTGTTTCTCTATTCCGATACGCTTATTCGCCTGTTCCCCATGCGCTTCTGGCAGGACACCTTCCTCTTTGTTGGCCTGTTCGCGCTGGCAGGAGGACTGGCGCTTGCACTGGGGGTGAAATCGTCGGGTCAGGAAGGGGGTTAAAGGGTAGTGGTGTATAATCTGCGTGAGGAGTGAGTGATGACGGCGAGTTTATCTCTGGAAGGACGTGTGGCTGTGGTCACAGGCGCGTCTCGGGGCATTGGGCGCGCGATCGCGCTCGAACTATCGCGTCGCGGCGCGGCTGTGGTGGTCAACTATCTGCGCTCGGAGGAGGCGGCCAGAGAGGTGGTGTCGCTCATTAAAGAAGCGGGCGGAAAGGCGGAAGCCTTCCAGGCGGATGTCTCCGATTTCAAGCAGGCGCAGGAGTTAATCAAGTTTGCCGTGCAAACCTTTGGGGGAGTGGATATCCTGGTCAACAATGCCGGCATCACGCGTGACACCCTGATTATGATGATGTCGGAGGAGGACTTCGACACGGTCATCGCTACCAACCTGAAGAGCACCTTCAATTGTTCAAAAGCCGCCGTCCGACACATGATGCGCAAACGCTATGGCAGGATTATCAACATCACCTCGGTGGCCGGTCAGATGGGCAACGCAGGGCAGACGAACTACTCGGCCTCGAAGGCCGGGCAGATTGGTTTCACCAAGGCGCTGGCCCGTGAGGTGGCGGCACGTAATATCACCGTCAACGCCATTGCAGCCGGCTATATTGATACCGACATCTGGGCCGGGGTGCCGGAGGAGGCACGTCAGGCTGTCTTGAATCTGATTCCCCTGGGACGCAAAGGGGAGCCGGAAGAAATCGCCTACGCGGTGGCGTTCCTGGCTTCGGATCAGGCCGCCTACATCACCGGTCAGGTGCTGGGTGTGGACGGCGGCATGGCCATGATGTAAATAGGATGAGAGCCTATGAACGAAGAGACCAGCCTCCCTGGAAAGACTACGGTAGCCCCTGAAGTCCTGGTAACCATTGCTCGCCTGGAGGCGTTGAGTGTGGACGGCGTCAGCCGTATGGCGCCCGTCCCCGGCGGTGTGAATCGTTTCTTCCGGCGCGGGGCTAACGAGGGTGTTCGTATCCAGATCGAGGACGAGGTCGTCTATGTGGACCTGTATCTCGTCCTGGATCAAGACCTCAACATTCGCGAGGTCAGCCGCAATGTGCAACACCGGGTGGCCCGTGCCATCCGGGAGATGGTTGGCATGGATATCGGAGCGGTGAACGTCCATATCGAGGACATTGATTACGCCGAGAAAGAGGAGGCCTGAGGCTTCCATGAAGCCACGCACTCAAGCACGCGGTGTGGCCCTACAAGCGCTTTACGAGATCGACCTGGCCAATCACCCTCCTCATCGAGTGTTGCAAGAGCGCCTGGAGGAAACCCCCCTGAATGACGACCTGGCGGAGTTCGCCCGCCAGATTCTCTTTGGCGTGCTTGCCGTGGTACAGGCGTTGGATCGCGTCATTGCCCGCTATGCGCCGGAGTGGCCCCTGGAGCAGATTGCGGCCATTGATCGCAACATTTTGCGCATCGCTTGCTGGGAACTGGCCGTTTACCGCCGCACGCCGGTCAAAGTGGTCATCAACGAAGCGGTAGAACTGGCCAAACAGTTCGGCTCGGATAGCGCCCCGCGTTTCGTCAACGGGGTTTTGGGCAGCCTGGTGGATCATCTGAACGAAATCGTGCAGGCAGTTCAGCCCGCAGTGCAAGACCAGGAACAATAGCCTTCGCCTGCCTGACGGTTGGTGAAGGAGGTATTGAGGCGTACGCTATGGAAATTTTTGGTATTGGTATGCCGGAGTTGCTTTTCATCGCCCTGATCGCCATCCTGGTGCTGGGCCCTGAGGATATGCAGAAAACGGGACGGAAGGTGGGTCAGGCGTTGCGTCGTTTCATGGAATCGGGGACATGGAAAGCGTTGACCGACCTCGGCAACCGCATCCGCAACTTGCCTTACGAATTGGCCCGTGAAGCCAACCCGGACCTGGCCGGAAAGAAAGGGCGGAGCGCGCCCTCCTCTCCCTATGGGGCGTGGGGTGGAGGGAGCAAAATCATCGCGCCTCCCTCGGCGGAGGGCGAGAACACGACGGAGGGGGATACGTCGGCGACTCCTGTAGAGGAAACTCCATCCAACGAAAAAGGCAATCATGCGTAAGTTCCTCCGCACTCTGGGAAAGGTTGTACTTTTTCCTTTTCGCATTCTCTTATGGGTGATCCTGGCACCCTTCCGCCTGCTCCGCTGGCTGGTGGCCGCCCCTATCCGCGCTTACCGGAGAGCGCATCAATTTTTGAATGCCGAACCCGATGAGCGCCCTCTGCTGGACACGGTCGCCGCAATCGTACAGGATAGCCAGGCCCGGCAGTCAATCTGGGCACACATCGAGGCTTTGCGCGGACACATCTTCCGTGGCCTGATCGCCCTGGCGATTACGGTGACGATTTCGGCCATCTTTACCCAGCAGATGAGTGAGTTTCTGGCCCGCCCCATCGGCGGCCTCTCTGCATTGAAGGCCATCGAGGTCACCGAATCCATCGGAGTGTATTTTCGCATCGCGCTGACGGCCGGCATCACGCTGGCGTTGCCATATCTGGCTTTCGAGTTCTGGTTCTTCCTCGCGCCGGGTCTCCGCCCTCGCTCGAAGAAGTTTGGTCTGATCGGCATTCCCCTGGCGACATTGCTTTTCGTCGGCGGCATGGCCTTCGCCTATTTCGTCATGTTGCCCACTGCCCTGCCATTTTTGCTGAACTTCATGGGTATCCAGGCCGAACTACGCCCTCATTCCTATTTCACCTTCGTAACCGGCCTGATGTTCTGGATCGGCGTGGCGTTTGAATTCCCGCTAGTGGTGTACGTTTTGACGGCGGTTGGTTTCGTGAAGCCACAGGTGCTCAAAGAGCAATGGCGGGTGGCCATCGTGGTCATCGCCATTCTCGCCGCGGCCATCACCCCCACGGTGGACCCGGTTAACATGGTGTTGGTGATGCTTCCCATGACGCTGCTTTACTTCTTGAGCATCGGTCTGAGCCGCATTGCTTATGCCGGCAGGATAAAGGCCAGGAGGGAGCAACAGAGCAAGGGATGAACGCAACGCGTTTTTCCTCTCGGAAGGTTCTCTTGATCTCCCTGACCCTCCTCCTCGGAGGGTTGGCGTGCACGTTCTCTCTGGTTGAGTGGACGCTGCCTCCTGTTGGGCCGACTCCGCTTCCCGCCCCGCCGACCCCTACACCGTTGCCCGTCGCGGACGTCACTTTCGAAGTCACCCTGCCCGCCGCGCTCCTGCCGGGGGAGACGGTCGTCGTCAGCGTGCTGGACGAGGTGACCGGCCTGGCCCTAAACGCCGTCAACTACCCCCTGGAGCCGAAAGAAGGGCTGACGTATTCCGCCGTCCTTCCCATCCCCGTGAATTCGGTGGTCAAATATCGTTACCTCCTCATCAGCAGTGGCAGCCAGGCCATCGAGGCCACCAGCGCCAATCAACCGGTGCGCTACCGTCTGCTCCACGTCGTCGGCCCGACGGCGGTACACGACGTGGTGAGCACGTGGACCGGTCGCCCCTACGCCGGGCCAATGGGCAGCATCCAGGGACAGATCCTCAACGCGGAGACCGGCCTCCCCGTCCCCGATGTCCTGGTCGCGGCGGGAGGCGTTCAGGACATCACCGACGCATCCGGCCTGTTCTTCCTGGAAGGGTTGCCGCCGGGGACTCACAACCTGGTCGCTTACGCCCTGGACGGCTCCTTCCAGACGTTCCAGCAAGGTGCGACGGTGGCCGCGGATTTGATCACCCCGGTGCCGATCTCGCTGCAACCGGCACAGATGGTCAACGTGCTGTTTGTCGTCACGCTGCCGAAGAACACGGTGAGCGGCGCGCCGGTGCGTCTGGCAGGTAATCTGTTCCAACTGGGCAATACCTTCGCCGATCTGCGCGGCGGTTTGAGCACCATCGCCGACCGGATGCCCGTCCTCACTCCCGCCCCGGATGGCCGTTATACGCTCTCCATCAGTCTTCCGGCGGGCGCGGACATTCGGTACAAGTACACCCTGGGCGATGGCTTCTGGAACGCGGAGCACAACGCCCGTGGCGCGTTCGTCGTCCGCCAACTCATCGTCCCGGCGCAAAACACCGTCGTGGAGGACGTGGTCGAGACCTGGCAGGCCGGCCCTTCGGCCCCCATCCTCTTCGATGTCACCGTCCCCGCCGACACGCCGCCGGGCGATACCGTGTACATCCAGTTCAACCCCTACGCCTGGATGGAGCCAATCCCGATGTGGCCTATGGGGAACAATCGCTGGACGTATAAGTTGTACGGCCCCCTGAACATCCTGGGGAGTTTTGGCTATCGCTATTGTCGCAACGCGCAGTGTGGTAGCGCCGACGACACCGCCACGATGGGACCACATGCCGGTGGCCGTCTGGTCAACACCAGTCTGACTCCGGAGAACATCCGTGAGGCGGTTTCGGCCTGGGCCTGGCTGCAAGGCGGTTCGACCAGCGTGGTCGGCTTTGCGGTGAACGCGCGCGGAGAGGGGTTTGTGAGCGGCGTCGAACTCCAGCCCTCTTTCCATCCCACCTGGTCACCGTGGTTTCCTCAGGCGTTGCAAAACATCCAGGCGATGGGCGCAAACTGGACGATCCTGACCCCTTCCTGGACGTTCACCCGCCTCTCGCCGCTCGTCCTCACCCCGCAGATGGGCGATGACCCCCTCTGGGTAGACGCCTCGCAGACCCTCGACCGGGCACGCGCCCTGAACCTGAACGTTGCCGTCTTCCCAACACCTCATTTCCCCACCCTAACGATGGAGGAATGGTGGCGGCAGGCGCCGCGTGATCCTTCCTGGTGGGAGAAGTGGTTCGAGCAGTATCGCGCCTTCCTGCGCCATCACGCCGATCTGGCTGCCCAGCATGGCGCTCAGGCGTTGGTCCTGGGTGGCGAGTGGGTCTCCCCTGCTCTCCCCGGTGGCACGGTGGACGACACCCCCTCCGGCGTCCCGGAAGATGCCGAAGCCCGCTGGCGCGAGATGATTGCCGACATACGCAAACGCTTCAACGGTCAGATTTGGTGGGCTTTGCCTTATACGGTGGGAAGTCTGGAGAACGCGCCCGCCTTCCTGGATGATGTGGACGCCGTCTATTTGCTCTGGTATGCCCCTGTGGGGGAGGCGTCCTCCACCAAAGAGGAAATGACCGCTGAGGCAGGGCGATTGCTGGATGAGGAGATCGGCCCGTTCCGTGCGACGGTAGAGAAGCCGTTGTTCCTGGCGTTGGCCGTCCCCTCCGCACGCGGCGCGGCGACCGCCTGCCTGCCCGATGGCGAGGGGGGATGCCTGCATTGGATGGCTCTCAGCCGTCCCAATCCCGATATTCCATCCATCGCCCTGGATTTGCAGGCGCAAATGGACGTCTACGAAGCCATTCTGTTGGCCGTGAACGAACGACCCTGGGTGGGTGGTGTGGTCAGCCGTGGTTACTATCCGCCGGCTCTGCTACAGGATAAATCCGCCTCGGTGCACGGCAAACCCGCTGCCGATCTCCTGTGGTACTGGTTCCCGCGTTTCCTGGGCCGGGCGCCTTAGTTTCCGCGCCTGGTCAGAGGGAATGGTGATCATGATGACCGAGATGTTGTCTATCAACACCGACCTCGCCCGCCGTATCCTGACCGGCTTCATCCGCAGCGAGGTGACCCGCGCCGGGTTCTCGCGCGCCGTGGTCGGCGTTTCGGGCGGGGTGGATTCCTCCCTCTCGTGCGCCCTGGCGGCGGAAGCCCTGGGCCCGGAGAACGTCCTCGCCGTACGCATGCCGTATAAGACCTCCAGCCCCGAATCGCTGGAACACGCCCAAATGGTCATCGAGCGTTTCGGGGTCCACTCGGCGACCATCCCCATTACCGAGATGGTGGATGCGCTGGTGGCCTACGATCCGGAGATGTCGCGTCGGCGGAAGGGGAACATCATGGCCCGCGCGCGCATGATTGTGCTCTACGACCAATCCGAGGCCTTCGGCGGGCTGGTCATCGGCACGGGGAACAAGACCGAAATCCTTCTGGGCTACACCACCCTCTACGGCGATTCGGCCTGCGCTCTCAATCCCATCGGCGACCTTTACAAAACTCAGGTGCGTCAGTTGGCGCGCGCCATGGGCGTGCCGGAGGTGATCATCCAGAAGCCGCCTTCCGCCGATCTCTGGGTCGGCCAGACGGACGAGGACGAGTTGGGCTTCACCTACGAGGACGTTGATCGCCTGCTCTATCTTCTCGTCGATCAGCGTTACCGACCTGAGGAGTGCGTGGAAGCCGGTTTCGACGAGGCCTTCGTTCGGGCGGTGGTTGAGCGCGTGCGCCGCAATCAATTCAAGCGCATGCTGCCGCCAATTGCCAAACTGAGCAACCGCACCGTCGGCTACGATTTTCTCTATCTGCGCGATTGGGGGACATAAGCGTTTTCAAAACGGCTTGCGGAGTAGACAACCTATGCTGCACATTCCTCCCGCCTTGCGTCACCGCAAATTTCTGCTTCTCTGGCTGGGATTGCTGGTCTCGATTACCGGCTCTCAGATGCAAATCTGGGCGTTGTTCTGGCACATCCGCGAGTTGACCCCTCACCCTATCGCCCTGGGTGGCATCGGCGCGGCGCGTATTCTGCCGGTGATTCTCTTTTCCCTTCTCGGCGGCGCGGTGGCCGATACCCTCGACCGTCGTCATGTTCTCTACCTGACCCAGTCCACCGCCGCGCTCGTCGCCGTGGCGTTGGGTTTCTTCACGCGTAGCGGGGCCATCACCATCTGGCACATCTACGGCCTGACGATGGTGCAGGCTGTGGCGCTGGCCTTCGATTTGCCTGCGCGTCAGGCGTTGGTCCCAAACCTCGTGCCGCCACGCGATCTCCCCAACGCTTTCAGCCTGACCTCCATCGCCTTTCAGACGGGCGCCATCATCGGCCCGGCGCTGAGCGGCCTGGTGATTGCTTCCTATGGGCTGGAGACGGTCTACTTCTTCAACGCGCTGACCTATCTCGCCGTGATCCTCGCCGTGGCGGCTTTAGGGAAAGTGCCTCAACGCATCGTCTCAGATGTGCGGCATGGCGTCAGCCTGAAGGCCATCCGCGAAGGCATCGCCTTCATCCGCAGCCGCCCCATCATCCTCTCATCCATGCTTCTCGATTTCATCGCCACCTTCTTCGCCTCGGCGAACACGCTGATGCCCATCGTGGCGCGTGACGTGCTACACGTAGGCGTGGTCGAGTATGGCTGGCTCTCGGCGGCGCAATCGGTGGGGGCGGTCGTGATGGCGCTCGTCATTTCCCAGGTGCGTGAACTGCGTCGTCAGGGCATGTTACTGATGAGCGCGGTGGTGCTCTTCGGCCTGGCGACGGTCGCCTTTGGCCTGGCGACCCGTTACGCCGTTGCCTGGATCGCGCTGGCGTTGACCGGCGCGGCCGATTCACTGAGCATGATCATACGCAATACCATCCGCCAGTTACAGACCCCCGATCACCTGCGCGGACGGATGACCAGCATCAATCAGATATTCTTCCGCGGAGGGCCGCAACTGGGCGAAATCGAGGCCGGCCTGGTGGCGCAGGCCTTCGGTGCGCCTGTGGCGATTGTCACCGGTGGGATTGGCTGTCTCCTGGGCGTGCTCTGGATCGCGCGTCGCTGGCCGCAATTGCTCCGTTACAACGGCGATGAACCCATCCTTGCCGGGGCGGGCGGGTAGGAAATTGCAAGGAGATTGTAACGAAAAGCACCAGTTTGTAATATAATTTATGATACAACCTTAAACGACCTTGCAAAGAACGTTGAGACTTCAGGAATGCAGAGGCAAGGGCAGGAAATGCCAATCTGGGCGCCAGGGTATTCCTGCCAGGCCAGTGGCGCAACCGGCTGCTCTATTTTTTCTGGAGGAGAACAGAATGATGCGCCGCGGGCTTCATCGTTTCTTTGGTATCTTCGTTATCGTTTCAATTTTCCTGGGCGGTTTTTCCACTGCTCCGAACATCGCTCCTGCGCAGGCTGCCTCCTTGCCTGCTGCGCAAGAGGAAATTTCCCTCCCGGCGCCATTGCGTGCACCGGGAGTTTCCATATCTCTGGGCGGACTCGGCAACGTGATGCTGGGCGAGGATTTCTCGTTCACCGTCACCTTCGATAACAACGGCACCGACCCGGGCTACGGCCCCTTCATTGACATCATTTTCCCCGTCAACGGCGCGGACGGCAACCAGAATACCAGCACGCCGTTGGACGGGGTTGATTTTTTAAGCGCCACCTACCTGGGGCAGACCTTCAGCACCGCCGATGATACGTTGAGCGTGCAGACCTTCCCCGGCTCCGGCGGCGTGACCTGCGTGGACCACCCCTGGGCGGTGGACGGCAGCGGCGCGCCGCGTCAGGTCTGCGGGCCGGCGGGCGACAAACTGGTCAGCATCCGGTTGCCTTTCGGCTCTTTCACCCCCGATCAGCCCCCGGCGACGGTCACGGTCAACGCGCATCTGAGCCAGTACGCCGACCTCGGCACGCCGCTCACCATCAAAGCGCGCGGCGGCTACATGTTCGGTGCGAACCCTCTTGATGAC
>RFJH01000213.1 GCA_003694975.1 Anaerolineae bacterium
GCCCGCAGCAAGGCTTCTGCTTCGTCCAAGGTGATTTTCTTCTCCGCCAGCATACGCAACACCCTCAGACGCTCCTCCTCGGTGACGCCTGTCTCGGGCGCCGGTCTCTCATCATCCCTCCGCGCGGTGTGCTCATCCGACCACGATCCCACAGTTACGCCGGCGCGGCGAAGGGCCTCCTGCACCTGCCGGTTGATGCGCGCCCCGAAATCGGGTGGCAGAGGCCAGGCCGCCTCCCCCTCCATGCCCTGGGGAAAGGCATGGCGCAACGCCTCCCGAACGCGGCGGTTGATGCGCTCCCCAAAATCTGGAGGCAGAGGCCACCCATTTTCACGCACACTGCCATTCTTGCTCATCACACGCACCTCCTCTCACAACCCATCATTCGTCCTCACCCTCGCCGCGTAACGCCTTGAGGGCTTCCTCCGCTGTAATCTTGCCGGCATCCAGGTCTTCCAGAATACGACGGCGTTCCTCCTCGCTGAGAGGTGGGGAAGTCTCCTTGCCGGGTTCATACCCCATGGCACGGATGATCTCATACAGGCGATTACGGATGGTGGGGTAAGAAAGCCCCAGTTCGGATTCCATGCGCGTGAACTTACCTTCACAACGCACAAAGACCTCGATAAATTCCAGTTGCTCCGCGCTCAGGTTGGCGAACGGCCCCTGTAACCTGAATCGACCTTCAAGCGCGGTATCGCACGAAGGGCAGGTCAGGCGCGTGATCACCAACTCGCTCTGACAAATCGGGCAACGATTAGGTGCCGAATACATGGTTTCTCCTCCAGGATAGGAACACGGGGATCAGAAGGCAGGGAGTTCCAGCCATGGGCAAAGGCACAGAACCCTGCCGTTCAGATGGCGCACGCCCCCCCACGCATAGGAAAGCGCCGAGGCGGGGGCAGCAGTCGGCGCGAGAGGTCGCTTGCCCGGGGTGAAGAGACGCACCGGCGCGGTCGAGGGCAAACCGGTCTCTTCCCGCAATTGACGGAGGGCTTCCTCCAGGCCGCCCAGTTCATCTACCAGACCGTTTTCCAACGCCTGCCAGCCGGTCCACACTCTGCCGCCGCCGATGGCGTCCACATCCTCTGGCGTCATCTTTCGGCTGTGCGAAACTCGCTCCAGGAAGAGGTCGTAAATGTGGCGAATGGTCTCCCAGACTTTTCTTCGCTCCTCCTCCGTGAAGAGATCGTCGCCGCTATACATGCGGACGTGTTCACCACGGTTGACCGACTGCCGATGGATGCGCAGTTTCTCGAACAATCCGCCGGTAACGACTTTGCCACTGAGCACGCCAATTGAGCCGGTTAATGTGGTCGGCTGGGCAAAGATTTTGTGCGCAGGCGTAGAAACCCAGTAGCCGCCTGAAGCGGCAAGCGGCCCCATCACAATATAGAGAGGCTTCGCCGCCGCCAACTGGGCCAGAGCGGTGCGCATTTTTTCCGCGGCCGTAGCCGAGCCACCGGGGGAATCCACATACACCACCACCCCGACGGCGCGTTTATCCGCAAGAATCTGGCGCACGGTCTGCACCACGCTGAGATCACCCGCGCGGCGTTCCAGGAAGGGCAATGGGAACGGGGGCTTGACAGGCGGCTCCTGGTTGTGTCCGTCCACGATGCTGCCCTCAATGCTTATCAGGGCCAGATACTTCCCCGGTCGGCGCGGCGGCAATCGGAACACACGAGAACGGACCATCTCCCACGTCACAAGCCGAGCCGGTTTCCCTTCCTCACCCAGGAACTCCGGTAACTTTTCCTCCTCGACCAGCGCATCCACCAGACCCATCTCCAGGGCTTGCAGGTCGGTGCAAGGCGTCTGATCGATCAGGCGGCGCGCCTGCTCCTCGGTCATACCGCGACCTTCGGCAATGGCAGTGACGACCTCATGAAAAGACGAATCGGCCAGCCAGTTCGCCATCTCCCGTGCCTCGTCCGACATCTCCCTGCGCATGAGAGAGTCCGCCGCCGTCTTGTAGGGCGAAATCTGGACGAAATCGGCCTTCATCCCCATCGCTTCCAGGGCATCGGCCAGAAATACATAGTTCTGTGTCAACCCCATAGGCATGAAATAACCGCCGGGCAACAGGAGAACCTGGTCGGCTGCGGAAGCCAGGTAATACATCGACGTATTGTAGCCATGTGACCAGACAACCACCCGCTTGCCATGAGCACGCAAGTCCAGCAACATCCGCCGCAAAACGCTCACCCGGGCGAGCGGCATGTCCAATGAGTGCAAGTGAATGACCACACCTCGCACGCGCGGGTCACGTTGCAGGCGCTGAAAATCCTCGCGCATTTCAAACAGACTGATCTTTGGTGGGCGTATCTTTCGCAAGATGAAATTGCCACCTTTGGGAGGGAGTTCAGGGTAATCGCCCTCCAGCGTGAGTACCACATAATCCGGCAATCGTCTCAGTCGGCGAAAGAGATTGCCGACCAGCCAGCCGATCCAGTGGATTCCAAACCAGAGATAAGCAAACATAGTGTTTCTCCCGAGTTGTTCCACAAATCTCATTACCGATTTGCAAAATCGAACTTATTTTAAGTATACATTCAGTTTTAGTCAAGGATATTTAAATATTTTCAAACTCGCGGCAAAAATACGCCCCTTTAATGTTTGTTTGCTTATCACTTGACACGCGCAACAATCTCGTGTATTTCTCTCTCCGAACCCATCAAGAGAAAACTCATGCCCAGACCAATTCGCTATGCCACCGACCCACAATCGCTGAGGCGCGAGGGCCTGAGCGAAACCATCGCTCCCTGGGAAGACGGCCTGCGCGCCGAGACCGGACGCGGTTCCTTCGAGTGGTGGTACTTCGACGCCCACTTCGAGGACGGAAGCACCGCTGTCATCGTCTTTCTTACCAAGCCACTCCTGGAGCGCAACGGCCCGCTCAAGCCGGGGGTCTCGCTCACCATCACCGACCCCCATGGCGTGAAGCGCGTCGGATTCCCCCTTCTGCCGCCAGAAGCATTCGCGGCCTCTAAAGAGACCTGTGATGTCCACATCGGCCCGCATCAGGCGCGCTACATCCCTTCTGAGGGAGCGACTTGGCGCTACGAAGTCCACGTGGAAAATGTGAAAGACGAGCGCGGGGAGACGCTCTCCGCTGACCTGACCTTCACCGGCCTGGTGCCCCCCTGGCGCCCCGGTGCAGGGAAAGTGTACTTCGGCGACCGGGAGCATTACTTCGCCTGGTTGCCCGCCATACCCTACGGCCACGTGACAGGACAAGTCACCTACGGCGGAAAACAACATGCCGTCCGGGGCACGGGCTACCACGACCACAACTGGGGAAACGTTGCCCTGGGCGCGGTCATGGACCACTGGTACTGGGGACGCGCCCACCTCGGTGAGTACACCGTCATCTTCGTCGAGCAGGTCGCGGCTAGGGCATATGGTTTCGCCCGCATCCCGGTCTTCATGCTGGCAAAGGGCGAGCGCATTCTGACCGGCGATGGGAACCCGCTGCGCATGTCGGCGTGCGACTTCGTCCCTCACACGGGAGGGCATCGCTACCCACGTCAGGTGGACTTCGAATGGCAGGGCGAGAATGGGGAGGTTTATCTGGCACTGCGTCGACCTCGCCTGCGCGAGGCGGTCAGCCTTCTGACCACGTTTCCCGCCTGGCAACGCGCGCTCTTGCGTCTCTTCGGCAACCCTTATTACTTCCGCTTCGAGGCCGACCTGGAACTGAAGGTGGATTTCGAGGGTACCCACGCGATAGAAAGCGGCACAGCGCTCTACGAGATTATGCTCTTACAGGGCAGGTGGCACCCCTGAGGAAGAAGCTCACTCCATCCCTCTTTCATGCTGTTGGGAAGGGTAAGCAACTTGCACTGGCCCGATAAAACCTTCGGGATCGGCCTGGCAACGACTACAAAATCCTCTCGCGCAGGATTGCCATCATCTTGCAACGATAAGATTCTGGTACTATGGTATTATGTATCCAAATTTCATACCAGGGAAGGAGGTGCCTCTCAGTGTATCGTTTCTTCTCCTACCGTACCACGACAATCGTTTTGGTCGCATTGATCCTCACCGCAGTCATCTATGGCTTTGCCGCGGCCAACACCGTGCCCGAAAGCGGCGCGGGCGATGGTTCGGGGACCATCAGTGGCTACACCATCAGCAATATCTCGTATACATTGCTCTCCACCGACCCGGGGAAGATTTCGGCGGTGTCGTTCACCGTCACGCCGACGGCGGGCGCCGGAGCGGCCAACACCGTCATGGCCGCCATTGACACCACCTGGGCAACCTGCTCGAACACGGGCGGTTCCAACTGGACCTGCTCGTTCTCCGCAGGCTCCGAGCCGAGTGTGTCCGCCGCCAGTACCCTGCGCGTCGTGGCCACCGAGTAACCCCCCTACCATCGCAGCATCCAACGAAGGGCGCGGCGCACGTCACCGTGCCCTTCGTTTTCCTCTCCCGTGAACGTCTCTCTTCGGAGCCGCCTCCTTACCGGCATCGGGTTGGCGCTCGCCCTCCTGGGATGGTTGCTGTTCGCCCCGCTCCAGTTCGGCGGGGATACGGCGTATATCATCCTGACCGGCAACAGCATGGCGCCGCGCTTCCAACGCGGTGACCTGGTCATCACACACCGCCAGGCTGCCTACCACCGTGGCGACGCCGTAGCCTACCACCACCCCCGCATCGGCGCGGTCTTTCATCGCATCATCGCCGTTGACCGCAACGGTCGCTTCATCCTCCAGGGGGACCATAACGACTGGGAAGACTCCTACCACCCCGCAAGCGACGAAATCATCGGGAAACTGTGGCTTCATCTCCCTCACCTCGGAGAGGGGCTGCGCGCCTTGCGCTCTCCCGCCGGGCTGCTCTCCCTCTCGCTCACCCTCAGCATACTGGCACTGCTCACGGTATCTCCACCCCCCAAATCGCGTAAGAAGAAGGCAAAAGCGATGACATCTTCCTCCTCCCGCCTGGCCGAATTACTGGTCTTGTTGTCCGTTCTCTTCCTGGCCTCCCTCGTGCTGGGCATCGCCTCGTTCACCCGTCCCGCCTCCCTGGAAGAGGAAACTCCGCTGCCCTACAAACATCTCGCCATGTTCAACTACACCGCCGATGTGCCCACCGATGTCTACGACGCGCCCCAGGTGCAGCCCGGAGAACCCATCTTCCGGCGACTGAACGACTCCTTCACCGTCTCGTTGAACTACGCCTTCATCACCCCTCTGCCGGTGGAGATGAGCGGAACGTACCGCTTCCTGGCGCGCGTCGGCGATCAAAGCGGCTGGAAGCGGACGATAGAACTCGTCCCCACCACTCCTTTCCAGGGCACCATCTTCACCACATCTGGGACCGTTGACCTGAACACAGCCCAACATCTGATCGACGAACTGGAGGAACGCACCGGCGTCCACCAGAGCCGCTACACGCTGACCGTCCTGGCCGAAGTCAACGTGCAGGGCGTGCTGGACGGCGAACCGCTCACCGACACCTTCACCCCCGCCCTGACCTTCCAGATGGACGAACTGGCGCTTCGCCTCCTCGAAGACCCCCTCGCCGAAGGCGATCCCCTCTCCCCTTCCGCCGAACGCATGTTGACGCGCAAGGAAACCAGGGCCAACACCCTCTCCATCCTCGGGCTCAACCTGCCGGTGCGCGCCGCGCGCCTGATCTCGCTGGGAATGGGGATCCCCTCCCTGGTGCTCTTCATCCTCTTTTTCTATCGTGCTCGCGCCCTGGCGCGCCGTGACGAGGTGGAATTCCTGCGCGTCTGGTACGAGCCCCTCCTCGTCGAGACGAACGACATCCGCCTCCTGGAGGCCCCAAACCGCGTCGAGGTCACGGCGTTGCGTGATCTGACGCGCCTGGCCGAACAGGAACAGCGCGCTATCCTCCACCTTGCCGAGGGGGACCGACACCACTTCTTCCTCCAGACCGCCGAGCACCTCTACCATTGCAGCGTCGAAAACGGCATGGCGGAACAACAACAATGGGCCAAAAGGCCGTCCTCCGCCGCCGAGACCTGGCTGCCCTGGTCCCCGCGCGCCCGTCGCCAGGCGTGGGAGGCCTACGAACGCGCCTTGCAGGGATGGGCGCAGGCGGTCGAAGCCTGCCTCTACGAGCACGATGGACACGTCCAGCGCGTCGCCGAGATGGCCGAACGCCTGGGGCGAGCGCTGGGACTGCGTGGGCGCACCCTGCGTGCCGTCCGCATGGCAGCCTACGCCCACGACCTGGGGCTGATGGACGTGCCGCCCCGCATCCTGCGTAAAAAGAAACGCGTCAGCGCCAAAGAGCGAGAACTGATCCGTTCGCACCCCGATTACGCCCTGCGCTATTTCCCCGATACCGACATCTTGAAAGACGTGAGCACCATCGTCCGCCATCACCACGAGCGCTGGGACGGCGAAGGATACCCCGACGGTCTGCGCGGCGAGGAAATCCCCCTCGGCGCGCGCATCATCGCTGTCGTGGACGTGTGGGACGCCCTCGGCAGCCCCCGTCCCTATCGGGAGGCCTGGCAGGAAGAGGACATCCTGCGCTATCTCCAGGAGCAGGCCGGGGAACAATTCGATCCCCATGTGGTGGATGTTTTCCTGAACATCCTGCGAGAAGAGAAACACCCTGCCGTGACCTCTTCCACCGAATCCACGGAGACTGCCGCATGAGACGCCTTCCCCGTGTCCGCTGGGTGCCGTTGACGCTGCTTCTGCTCCTGCTCTGGGTCACGCTGGGATCGCTCAGCGCCCTCACCGCCTCGAACACCGTCCCGGTGAGCGGCGCCGGCGATACCACCTACGCCATTGATCCCAACGACCTCAAGCCGCCGGAGTGCAGCGGCATCACTTTGCAAACCATCGTCAACATCGCCGCCGGTGATACGCCGACGAACAACAACGACCTCATCCTCGGCACCTCCGGCAGCGACCTCATCTTCGGCCTGGGCGGTGACGATTGCATCCTGGGCGGCGGAGGGGATGACGGCCTGATCATTTTCTTCTTCGCCATCCCCTTCCTCTACGGCAACGGCGGGAACGATGTCATCCTGGGCGGCCCCGGGGACGACGTCGCCTCCGGCGGCGCCGGGACCGATACCTGCTACGGCGGCCCGGGCAACGACATCCTCGCCTGCGAAAACGCCTTCCCGTAACGCCCCCTCAAA
>RFJH01000214.1 GCA_003694975.1 Anaerolineae bacterium
GTAGAGCAACTGAATGAGAACCTCGGCGCACTGAAGGTGCAACTCACCCCCGAAGAAAAAGCCTCCCTCGACGAAGCGTCGGCGTGGGAAGAGGGGTAGGAGCCTGTCACCTACACTACCCAACCCTTTGGGATAATGACCATAAGCACAAAGCCTCACCATGCAGTGTCGAAGCACTTCGCCGAGCAGTGTCGAGGCGCTTCGCCGAGCCCAGATTCTCCACACGAGGCTCAAAGCCGCCTACTCTTGTCTCAACAGCCGCGCCGAGTTCGCCAGGATGCCCAGGTCCGGCAACGACTGTGCCGCGGCGGCCAGAATGGGGGGCAGAATCCCGGAAGCGGCCAGCGTCAGACCGACGACGTTGTACACCGCCGTGAACCCCAGGTTGAATTTGACCACCTTCATCGTCCGGCGGGCGATGGCGAAGACCTGTGGGACGAGATTCCAGTCCTCGCGCATCAAAGCGATGTGAGCGGCTTCCAGCGCCACGTCCGTGCCCGCCGCGCCCATGGCGATGCCCACGTCGGCCTGCGCCAGCGCGGGGGCGTCGTTCACGCCGTCGCCCACCATGACCACCGTGCGCCCCTCGGCCTGATAGCGTTTGACGACCGCGATTTTGTCCTCCGGCAACATCTCGGCCCGGTAGTCCACGCCCAGGCGGGCGGCCAGCGCGGCGGTGGTGCGAGGATTGTCGCCGGTCAGCAGTTCGATGTGCCGCATGCCCAGCGCCCGCAGGCGTTCCAGCGCGGCGGGGATCTCGGGGCGTAGAGTGTCCTCGGCGGCCAGAAAACCGGTCAGTTCGCCGTCCACGCGCACGAAGATGAGCGTCTTGCCTTGCGCTTCGAGGGCATCGGCCTGGGGCAAGGACATGCCAGAGGCCAGGGCGCGGCGGTTGCCGACTTCGACGATGTGGCCGTCCACGCGGGCGCGCACGCCCAAGCCGGGCAGGGCTTCGAAATCCTCCGGCTCGGCAAGGGATAGGTTGCGCTCGCGGGCCGCGGCGCGCACCGCCTCGGCCAGCGGGTGTTCGGAGTAACGCTCCGCCGAAGCCGCGAAACGCAACAACTCGTCATCGGTCTGAGCACGGCTCACTGTCCACTGTTCACTAATGCGCGGTTTCCCAAGCGTCAACGTGCCGGTCTTGTCGATCAAGAGCGTATCGGCACGCGCCAGGGTTTCCAGATACTTGCCGCCCTTGATGAGCAGACCGCGCCGCGCTCCCGCGCCGATGGCGGCCATCATGGCAATCGGTGTCGCCAGGGCGAAGGAACAGGCACAGGCCACCACCAGCACCGCCGTGGTCGCCAGCGGATCGCGGCTGAAGAAAAAGGTCAGCGCGGCGATGGCCGCCACTACCGGCAGATACCAGGCGGCGAACTTATCGGCCACGCTCTGAATTTCGGCGCGGTGCGCTTCGGCCTCTTCCACCATCTGGACAACACGCCCAAACGTGCTCTCCCGCCCGATGCGAATGGCGCGCACCCGCAAACTACCCAGTTGGGGAATGGTCGCGGCAAAGACCCGCGCGCCGGGGCCGACATCAACCGGCATGGATTCGCCCGTGATGGTGGCCTGATCCACCGTGGCGTGCCCTTCCAGCACCTCGCCGTCCACCGGGATTTTCTCGCCGGGGCGCACGATGACCGTTTCGCCGACGCGCACCTCCTCCACCGGCACGGTCACTTCCTCGCCGCCGCGCAACACACGGGCGGTCTGCGGCGCGAGGGAGGCAAGTTCCTTGAGGGCGCGGCGGGCGCGCTCGGCGGTGAAGGATTCGGCGTAATCGCCGACGCGCATGAAAAAGACCACCACCGCAGCCGTGACCCATTCCCCCACGGCCATTGCGGCCAACACTCCCAGCGTCATCAAGGTGTGGGCGGTCACTTTTCGCCGGAGCGCCGCCTTGAACACGTCGAGAAAAATGGGGTAGCCCCCTGTCAGCACCACGCCCAGGCCGAGATACCAGGGGATGCTCTCCGTCAGGCGTTCGGAGACTCCCAGCCACTCGCCGACCACCACGATAAGCAGCACCGCCCCGAAGACCATCCCGAACAGGCGCATGACCCGGTCGGTGAACTCCGTTCCCAGGCGGGTGATGGCTTCCTGCCGGGCCTCGGGGACGCGGTAACCGGCGCGCTCCACCGCCCGGCGGATGAGGGTCAGGTCGGCAGGCAGGTGTTCGACCTCAATGATGGCTTTCTCCGCTCCCAACAACACCTCGGCGGAAAGCACATAGGGCACGGAGGCGAGTTCCTTCTGAACATGCAGGGCGCAATCGGCGCAATCCATGCCTTCAATAGGAATTTCGATGGTTTGGGTCATATAGTTCCTTCCGAGTAAGGTGACTGTCACTTCCAAAAGTCACCCTAAGCGTAGCGGGTACATTGATACACCCCGCGCGCCACATCGGCCAGCAGGGATTCGGCCAGCGAGAGCAGTTCGGCGACGCGGTCATCGCTCAGGCGGTAGGTGACGTAGCGACCTTTGCGCTCGGCGGCCACCAAGCCGCAATCGCGCAGGCAGCGCAGATGGTTGGAAACGTTGGACTGCGAAAGTCCGGTCGCCTCCACGATTTCGCCCACGGTGTGGGGCGCGTCGCGCAGGGCTTCCAGAATACGTAACCGTGAAGGATCGCCAAAGCCACGAAAGAATTTGGCCTTGACTTCCAGACCGGTGGTCTTGAGAGTAAGGGGCAACATAAAGCACCTCGGGCTCATGTATTCAAAGTGTGCAACGGGTCGCCTCGCGTCGAGCCACGCGCTGAGCGAAGTCGAGACGTCCACAGGCTTTTTGACATCTCCGGTCAGGCGCTTCGACTACAGCGGCTACGCCGCCTCCGCTCAGCGTGGGTCATCGCGTCGAGCGGAGGGTCGAGTAGCGAAGCGTATCGAGACCCGTAGTCGAGACGCCGTTGCGTGGGGCGCTTCGACTGCGCCGCCTTGCGCCGCCTCCGCTCAGCGAGGTTTTCTCTCTACATACGTTCATGTACCTCTCGCGCTTGTGTTATCATATCATCAATTGATGATATGATGATACCAAAGAAGTGCCCCATTGACAACCTCC
Organism: Anaerolineae bacterium; assembly: GCA_003694975.1. Lineage (GTDB taxonomy): Bacteria > Chloroflexota > Anaerolineae > Anaerolineales > Villigracilaceae > J097. Next base: position 3,064 of record RFJH01000214.1, read on the forward strand.
CGTTTCCCTGCTAGAATATCTGCATAACTGCTCATATATGCAGAAATTCGCATGAACAATCCGTCTCATCTCTCCCTCACCCCCGAACAGGCCATGCACCTGGCCGAGTTCTTCCGCACGCTCGCCGACCCCAGCCGCGTACGGATCATCGCCGCGCTGCTCGAGGGAGAGGTCAATGTCGGCACGCTGGCAGAGATCGTCGGCATCAGCGAATCCGCCGTCTCCCACCAGTTGCGCACCTTGCGCCAGATGCGCCTGGTGCGCGCTCGCAAGCAGGGACGCGAGGTCTACTACAGGCTGGATGACGATCACGTCGCCGACCTGTTCCGCCGCAGCCTGGATCAC
>RFJH01000215.1 GCA_003694975.1 Anaerolineae bacterium
CTCGCGCCACTGGGACCGCGACCGCTACTGGACGGACGCCGACGAGGTCGCCGCCTCGCGTGACGCCCTGGCGCGGCTGGTGACGGGGCTCCTGCTGCGTTGCCGCGAACGCCTTTACCTCGGCCTGAGTCCCCTGAGCGCCGGCGGCTTCGAACAGCGCGGCGCCCTGCTGAAAGCGTTCTACCGCGTGGCGCAGGAGAGATAGCCGCCGGGCGTGGCGCAAGTCTCCCCTCTCGCCGGAGGCTGAAGCCACCGGCTCAGCGCATGAAGCCCCTTGGGGGCTTGTAAAACTGGAGTTACCCCGCTTTGGTGGACACCTTGAGGCTTGGGAGAGTGATGGTGAGAGCGTGCGCTCTCTCGAATTGGATCGGCGACAGGTGCTCAAACAATAAATTCGAACACGGCTTATTTGGCCCTCCTTTGTCCCAACCCTTGACCAGGGCTTCCGTTTCTGGTATCTTTAATCTACCGACCGTTCGGTAGGTTTGCTATGATGACCAGAGACCAGATCTTGGATGCCGCCGCGCAGATTTTCCGGCAAAAGGGTTACCACGCCGCCTCGATGCAAGATATTGCCGAGGCGGTGAATCTCCAAAAGGCCAGTTTGTATCATCATGTCTCCAGCAAGCAGGAGATCCTGCTGGCTTTGCTGGATCGGGCGCTGGAATTGCTCACCGAGCGCGTCTCGGCGGCTGCGCAGTCCGGCCTTTCCCCCGACGAGAAACTGCATCGCATGGTCCGAGCTTACCTGGAGGCGATGACCGAGCACATTGACCTGGCCGCGGTCCTGCTCCTGGAGCATCGCTCCCTGGACCCCGAACTTCACGCCCGCCACATCCCCAACCGGGACCGCTTCGAGGCCCTCTGGCGTGAGACGATTCGCGAGGGCGTACAGCAGGGTGTTTTCGCCAGGACCGATCCGGCTCTGGCCGCTCGCGCTCTGCTCGGCATCATGAACTGGACTATCACCTGGTACCGCCCTGACGGTCCACTTTCCATTCATGAGATTGCCGATCGCTTCGCCGACCTTTTCCTGAACGGCCTGCGACGAAGATAAGATGAGCGCCATTCCTTCCACACGCGTCCCTCATACCTTCGCTGTCTTCACAACCGAAGGTGGGGCGCGCGTTTTTCGCCTTCCCCTGAACGTCTTCCCGGATTTTTGGGCTTACGCCTACCTCGTGTTGGTGGGGGACTACCGCGTCCTGATCGATACCGGCTCCGGTTTTGGTGATTCCAATGCTCATTTGGAAGAAGGCCTCCGCCGCGTTGGGCAGGAGATTGGGGAGACAATCCGACTCAAAGACCTGACCCATATCCTGATCACGCACGGCCACATTGACCACTTCGGCGGCCTGACCTTTCTCCGTTCTCGGACGCGGGCGCGCGTCGGCGTCCACGAACTTGACCTGCGCAATTTGACGAACTACGAAGAGCGCCTCACGGTCATTGAGCGCCGCCTGCGCACTTTCTTGCAAGAAGCGGGCCTCTCGGCGGGAAGTGTGGAACGGGTGATGGCGATGTATAAAATCAACAAATCCCTTTTCCGCTCCGTGGACGTGGACTTCACCTACGAGGCGGAGGGCATGCACCTGGGGCCGTTCGAGTTCCTGCACGTGCCCGGTCATTGCGCAGGACACGTCGTCATCCGCCTGCATGACGTGCTCTTCACCGGCGACCATGTCCTGGATGGTATCTCTCCTCACCAATCCCCGGAGCGACTCACCTTAGGCACCGGCCTGGGACATTACCTCGAGTCCCTGTCTTTGCTCGAGGCGTGGGGTGGTGATGCGCGCCTGACACTCTGCGGACACAACGACCCGATCCGCGATCTCCCCGCCCGCTTGCGCGCCATTCGCCAGGTGCACGCCGAGCGTTTGCAACGCACTCTCGAATTGCTCGCTGAGCCGCACACGATAACCGAACTCTCGAAAGCGCTTTTTGGCAAAGTGGAGGGCTATCACATCCTGCTGGCTCTGGAGGAGGCCGGCGCGCATGTGGAATATCTTTATCAACGTGGCCTGATCGGGATCGCGAATCTGGATGAAGTGGCCGCCGAATCCGGCTCGACGGCCATTCGCTACCGACGCCTGGACGATTCGGTTGCCAGGCGAGTTCATCTGTTGGAACAACCGGCCTGGACGTTTGTACACTAAATCAAGGAGGAGCCATGTATTCTTTCGAACCTTCTGAAGAACAAAAAATGCTGATCGATGCCGTGCGGCGTTATGCTGAAAACGACGTACGCCCGGCGGCTCGAGAGGCGGAGGAGACAGGCGAACTCCCCATGTCTCTGGTCAACAAGGGGTGGGAACTGGGGCTCTTGCAGGCCTCCATTCCCGAGGAGTACGGCGGATTTGGTGAACGCTCTGCCGTGACCGGGGTCCTCGCTGCCGAGGAGATGGCCTGGGGAGACCTTGCCATTACGCTGGCCGTGATGACTCCGGGTCTCTTCGCCGTGCCCATCCTGCTCGCGGGTACCGAGGAGCAGAAAAAGGAGTACCTCCCGCCGGTCATCGAAGCCGAATGGCGACCGTACACCGCCGCTCTGATCGAATACGCTTTTGACTTCGACCCCTTCGAGTTGAAGACCACTGCCACGGCGCAGGGCGATTCCTACGTCTTGAACGGCGAGAAAGCCTACGTTCCCTTTGCGAAGGACGCGGAGGCGATGCTGGTCTACGCCAACCTGGAGGGGAAGACGCAGGGGTTCATCGTCCCGAAAGGGACAAAGGGAGTGCAGGTCGCTGAGGAACGCGAAAAACTGATGAGCCTGAATGCGCTTCCGCTTTACCGCGTCACGCTGGAGAACGTACGTGTGCCGAAGGCGAATCGCCTTGGCGGGGAAGCGGGCCATGCCTTTGAACCGATTCTGGCCGCCCAATATGTTGCCCTCTCTTCGATGGCGGTGGGCGTCTCCAAAGCGGCCTTTGAATACTCGCGCGACTATGCCAAAGAGCGTGAGGTTTTCGGAGTGAAAGTGGCTCAGAAGCAGGCCATCGCCTTCATGTTGGCCGAGATGGCGACCGATATCGAGGCCATCCGTTTGTTGACCTGGGAGGCCGCGTGGAAGATTGATACCGGCAAAGAAGACGCCTTCAAGGAAGCCTACCTGGCGATGACCGGAGCGATGGATATGGCGATGATGGTCACCGACCGGGCAGTGCAGATTCTGGGCGGTCATGGCTACATCCGCGAGCACCCGGTGGAGATGTGGATGCGCAACGGACGCGGCTTTGCCACCTTCACCGGTCTGGCGATTGTGTGAGTAACGCGTAGGGCGAGATTCATCTCGTCCTGCTACCTGATGTGGAGGAGCACCTATGACTATTGAATTTGAAGCCCCCAAGCCGATTCAGAAGCAGCAATTCGTCCTGGAGACGGTTGCTACGGAGATGATGCGCTCAAAATCGCGCTACTTTGACGAGCACGAGCACGAGATTCCCTACGATTACATCGAGTTCATGCATACCGCGATGCGAGCGACGGGTGCAGGCGCCCTGGCGCCGCGTAAGGAGAAAAAGAAGGAAGGCGAGGACAAGCCCAAGCACCCACCGATTGGTTACCAGATGCTGGCACACATGTTGGAGGTGCTCTCCTGGGGTGATGTGGGCATGTACCTCTGCACACCGGGTGGAGGACTGGGGGCCGCTGCGGTGGAAGCCGCCGGAACCCCGGAACAAAAAGAGAAGTTCCTCTCCCGCTTCATGGGCGAGAAACCCACCTTTGCCGCCATGTGCATGACCGAACCCCAGGCCGGTTCGGACACCTCGGCCATCCGCACCACTGCCGTCCTGGACAAAGAGACCAACGAATGGGTCATCAACGGTGAGAAGATTTTCGTCACCGCAGGCGATAAGGCCATGACCTTGCGCGAACAGTTTGGCAAAGGGTTCATTGTCGTCTGGGCGACGATTGACCCCTCCGCCGGACGTGCCGGCATGCGCGCCTTCGTTGTGGAAGCCGGGACGCCGGGTGTGCGCGTCGAAAAACTCGAGCACAAGATGGGCATCCGTTGTTCCGATACGGCGACCATCGTCCTGCAGGATGTGCGCGTCCCCTTCGATCACATCCTGGGCAGTCCAACTGTGGAAAAAACCACGAAGGGCTTCAAAGGCGCCATGGCAACCTTTGATGCGACGCGCCCCCTCGTCGCCGCGACCGGTATCGGTGTCGCGCGTGCCGCGCTGGAGTTCGTGAAGGAGAAACTCGCCGAGGCGGGGATCGAGATTCGCTATGGCCTGCCGCGCAACAAGTTGACCAGCATCGAGCGCGATGTGATTGACATGGAGGTCATGCTGCGCTCGGCGTGGCTGATGACGATCAAGGCTGTCTGGATGGCGGATAACAAGATGCCCAACGCCCTCTCGGCGTCCATGAGCAAGTTGAAGGCGGGCGATGTCGTCACCAAGATCACCCAGAAGGCCGTTGAGATGATGGGGCCGTTGGGTTACAGCCGCGAGTTCTTGCTGGAGAAGTGGTTCCGCGATGCCAAGATCACCGATATCTACGAAGGCACCGGCCAGATCAATCGCCTGGTGGTGGCGCGCAACATCCTGGGCTATCGCGGCAGCCAGTTGCGGTAATGTATCAGTGACCGCCTGTTCCCCTGTGCGATGCATGGGTGGGACTGGGCGATAGGAGGTAACATGACGTATCATATCTATAAAGCAACCGTGATCGGCGCAGGGACGATGGGCGCCGCGCTGGCTGCTCATCTCGCCAACGCCGGCGTGGAAGTGACCCTGCTCGATATTGTTCCTCGTGAACTGTTGCCCGAAGAGGAGAAGGCCGGCCTCACCCTGAACGACCCCCAGGTCCGCAACCGCATCGTGCGTCAGGGGTGGGAGCGTTGCCTGAAAGCGCGCCCGGCCAATCTGATGTCTTCCGACCTGGAGGCCCGCGTCCGCCTGGGCAATCTGGAGGACGATTTCGAAGAGGCCGCCTCCGAGGCGGATTGGATCCTCGAAGCGGTGGTCGAGAACTTGAAGATCAAACGCAGCCTGATGGAGCGTATTGACGGCGTCCGCAAACCAACGGCCATCGTCAGCACGAACACATCTGGTATTCCAATTCGCGAGATTGCCGCGGGTCGCTCGGAGGGCTTCCGCCAGCACTTCCTGGGCACGCACTTCTTCAACCCGCCACGTTACCTGAAACTCCTCGAGGTCATCCCGGGTGAAGAGACCTTACCCGAGGTGGTGGAGTTCATCTCCTGGTTCGGCGAGTATCGCCTGGGCAAAGGCATCGTCATCTGCAAGGATACGCCCAACTTCATCGGCAACCGCCTTGCCTTCGGGACGGGCGCCTTCGCCTTGAATTACATCCTGGAAAACGGCTATACGGTCGAGGAAGTGGATGCCATCACCGGCCCCCTCATCGGGCGCCCCAAAACGGCCACCTTCCGCCTGATTGACCTGGTGGGCATTGACGTGTGGGACCACGTGGGCAAGAACCTCGCCCCGGCCATCCCGCACGATGAGCACGCTCTGAAATATTTGCAGGCCGAGAAGCCGAATCAACTCATCGCCGCCATGATCGAGCGTGGCTGGCTGGGCAACAAGACGAAAGTCGGCTTCTATAAGCCGGTGCGCAAGGACGGCAAGAAGGAATACTGGCCTCTCGACCTGGAAAAACTGGAGCACGTCCCGCCGAGCAAGCCGCGCTTCGAATCCGTCGGCAAAGCGAAAGACATCGAAGACCTCGGCGAACGCCTGAAATTCCTCCTCGCTCAAGACGACAAAGCGGCGAAACTCGTCCAGGCACTCACCTACCAGGGCTTTCAGTACGCTTCCGTCCTCATCCCTGAAATCGCCGATTCGCCAAAGCCGATTGACGACGCCATGCGCTGGGGCTTCATGCACCAGGCCGGTCCCTTCGAGACGTGGGATATGCTCGGCGTGGCCGAGACGGTCGAAGCGATGAAGGCCGCGGGCTTCGCGCCTGCCGAATGGGTGGAGGACATGCTGAAGTCCGGCAAAGAGACGTTCTATCAGTATGAGAACGGCTCAAAGGTGGGCGTGTACGATGTCTCGAAGAAGGACTACGTCCGTATCGCCCGGACCCCGGGCCTGATCCTGCTCAAAGAGCAGAAAGTCATCAGCCGGAACGCGGGCGCGACGCTCTACGACCTGGGCGATGGTGTGGGCTGTGTGGAGTTCCATACGAAAATGAATGCCCTCGATGACGACATCATGAACATGATGAACGAGGCGCTGGATCGCGCTGAGAAGGATGAATTCGTTGGGCTGGTCATCGGCAACGAGGCAGAGAACTTCAGCGCCGGCGCCAACCTGTTCATGGTCGTCATGGCTGCCCAGCAGGGGATGTGGGATACGCTCGAAGAAGCCGTGCGCAAGTTGCAAAACTTGAACATGCGCATGCGTTATTTCCCGAAGCCGGTGGTCATCGCCACGGCGGGGCTGGCGCTGGGCGGCGGCTGCGAAGTGACCATGCACGCCTCGCGGGTCGTCGCCGCGGCGGAAACCTACATCGGCCTGGTGGAATTGGGCGCGGGCGTCATCCCCGCAGGCGGTGGCACGAAGGAGATGGTGCGTCGCATCGTCAATCCGGCCATGCGCACCGAGAATGCCAACGTCCTGCCTTTCCTGCAACGGGCGTTCCTGCAAATCGGTCAGGCGAAGGTCGCCACCAGTGCCGAGGAAGCGCGCCAGATGGCCATCCTTGGCCCGGCGGATCGCATCGTGATGAACCGCGACCACCTGCTCACCGAGGCCAAGCGCGAGGTGCTCCACATGGTCGCCACCGGCTATGCCCCTCCGCCGCCGGAGAAAATCTACGCTGCCGGGCGCGACATGCTTGGCGCGCTCAAAGTAGGTGCCTGGATGTTCCAGAAAGGCAATTACATCACGGAATACGACCTGCACATTGCCAAAAAACTGGCCTATGTGATGACCGGCGGCGACCTGAGCAAGCCGCAATGGGTGGATGAGCAATACATCCTTGACCTGGAGCGTGAAGCCTTCCTCTCCCTGTGTGGCGAGGAGAAGACTCAGGAACGCATGTGGGCGCTCTTGCGCACCGGAAAGCCGTTGAGGAACTAGGAGTTTATTCGGCTGGGGGCAGGCGAGTGATTTTCGACTCCCTGCCCTCAACCAAAGGAGAGAAGACTATGCGAGAAGCAGTCATCGTTTCTGCGGTGAGGACCCCGGTTGGCAAGGCCAAACGCGGCGGCCTGGCCACCGTCCGTCCGGATGATCTGGCCGCGCTGGTCATCAAGGCGCTGCTGGAACGAACACCCGGCCTTGACCCCGCCGAGATTGAAGACGTGATCATCGGCTGTGCTTTCCCGGAGGGCGAGCAGGGCATGAATATGGCGCGCATGATCGCACTGCGGGCCGGTTTGCCCGTCTCCGTCCCGGGCGAGACAATCAACCGTTTCTGCTCTTCGGGCGTGCAGGCCATCGCGCACGCGGCGTATGCCATCATGTCCGGCGATGTGGATGTGGCCATAGCCGGTGGCACCGAGTCCATGACCATGGTCCCCATGACCGGCTTCAAGTTCTCACCGAATCCCTATTTTGCCGAGGAGTATCCTCACTATTTCACCAATATGGGCCTGACGGCGGAGAACGTGGCCGAGAAGTACAACATCAGCCGTGAAGACCAGGACGCCTTCGCCCTGCGCTCCCATCAACGCGCCGTGAAAGCCGTGGATTCCGGCCTCTTCGATCCCGAACTCGTGCCGGTGGACGTGGAAGTGAAGGAAATCGGGCCGGATGGCAAATTGCAGACCAGGAAATTCACCGTGAAGCGCGATGAGGGTCCGCGCCGCGATACCAGTATGGAGGCGCTGGCGAAACTGCGCCCGGCGTTCAAAGAGGGCGGCACGGTCACGGCGGGGAACTCCTCGCAGATGTCGGACGGCGCGGCAGGCGTGGTGGTCATGTCCGCGGAGCGGGCGGCACAATTGGGCCTCAAGCCGCTGGCGCGCTTCGTGGCCTTCGCCGTCGGCGGAGTCCCGCCGGAGTTGATGGGCATCGGGCCGGTGGAGGCCATTCCGAAGGTGCTCAAGAAGGCCGGTCTGAAACTGGAGGACATTGATCTGATCGAACTGAACGAGGCTTTCGCCGCGCAGTCCCTGGCCGTAATCCGCGAACTCGGCCTGAATGAGGAAATCACCAATGTCAACGGCGGGGCGATTGCCCTCGGTCACCCTCTGGGATGCACCGGCGCCAAGTTGACCACCCAGTTGCTCTATGAGATGGGCCGCCGCAAATCGAAATACGGTATGGTCACCATGTGCATCGGCGGCGGCATGGGTGCGGCAGCCGTCTTCGAGAATTTGCAGAATTAGACCATAGACCACAGACTATAGACTATAGATATAGACCATAGACTATAGACCATAGACTACAAAGGAGTAGAACCATGCCTCTCACAATCGCGAAGTTGATGGAAAAGATGCCCGGCGCATTCCTGCCGGAGAAAGCCCCCGGCCTGGAGGCGGTAATCCAGTTCGTCTTCACCGGCGAGGAGGCGGGCGAGTGGTACGCGGAGATCAAGGATGGCAAATGCACCGTTCATCAGGGGAAGCACGACAATCCGCGCATGACTCTCACCGCCGACTCCAGTGACTACATCAAGATTTTCACCGGTGAACTGGACGGGATGAAGGCTTTCATGGACGGGAAGATCCGCCTGGCCGGGGACTTGAACCTGGCGATGAAACTGACGCAGATGTTCAAGATTCGGTAGGACGAAATTTATTTCGTCTCCAATTTCGTCCTGCCTCACCGTTGCGAAGAAAGGCCCGACTTCCCCGGAAGCCGGGCCTTTTCTTTTGTAGGGTAACTGCTTGCAATCGCCCTGCGCCGAGCGCGTCGAGACGACCCACACGAAGAGCGTGGCGCAAGTCTCCGACTTGTGGTTGTAGCACAACTGCTTGCGGTTGTCTCGCGCCGGGCGGAGCGCCCACAGGCGCGCAGTCGAGGCACCCGCCCACACCGACAATCGGTCTCCGAGTAGCACCCGTCAGGGTGCATATCGAGGAGACCGCTACCAACGCTCTCCTCGATACGACCTCGCTTCGCTCGGTCTACTCGGAGAGCAAGCGCCGTGCCCCAAATAGCGCCCCGCGCCGAGCGGAGCGCAGCATAGTCGGGGCGACTCGCGCCGCCATGTCCCTTGCGCTTCGACTACGGGCTTCGCCCTCCGTTCAGTGCGAATATCCTCGCCGAGCGGAGAGGGCGAGCGGAGCGAGCCCTCGTAGTCAAGGCGCCACGCCAAGCCCCTCGACAGGCTCGGGGTAAACTCCGCGTAGCGCAATCGATGCGCTTAGCCTCGAGGTAGCCTGCCATCGGCGTCTCGACTACGGCCTTCGGCCTCCGCTCGACGCGACACTCGCGCCGGGCTTGTAGAACAACTGCTTGCAGTTGTTTCGCGCCCTCGCCGGGTATCTCGAGGCAGCCTCGCGGAACGTCGGGGAGAGGAACACCCACCTGGTATAATCTCCCGCGACATCATTCGGTGACTGAGCAATCCATCGCGGAACCGTTAGCGCCTTCGCCGGCCCAGACCCGATATGTCACTAAAACGGCACCTTGCCCACATATCAGGAGGTAAGTGATGCCTTTGACATCCAGAAAAATCTCCCTTCTTCTGATCGTCTTCTTCCTTCTGGTTGCCGGATGCCAACCGCAAACGCTTCCCCCTCCCTCGCCGATGGCTTTGCCGCCATCCGCCGCCCCCAC
>RFJH01000216.1 GCA_003694975.1 Anaerolineae bacterium
GGACCTCCGTTGCCAACAGTTATCCTGCTCTCTTTCTCACGGGTCCTGAGGGCTTTGCACCAGGATGGCGATGTATGGCCAGCAGAAACCGCCTTCCAGTTTGAACGAGGCGATGTAGGGGCCTCCGACTTTCCTCGGCGCGACCGCATCATACGGCCCAACGGTGAATGAGTCGCCGGGTTTCATCTCCGGCAGTTCGATGGAGGCCGGGAAGCCGATGATCATGCCGTACGGGTCAGAGACGAGCCGCAAGTCTTTCCCTGCCTGCCAGGTGGCCGTGCCGGTATTGACGATGGTGAATTTCACATCAAAGGGGTCTCCCGGGCGCAGGACGGTGTTATCGCGCGGCTTTTTCCCGATATCCGGGTCGCAGGAGTACGTCGGTGAGGAGGAGCCGCTGCCACCAGACCCTCCGCTCCCGCCGGAGCCCCCGCTGGCGCCACCGCCGCTACCGCTGCCTCCGCCGCCGAGGACGAACGGCGTGATGGTGGGGAAGGGAGTGGGCGTGTTAGGAGGAGGAACCGTTGGTGTGGCCGTCGGCGCGGGCGTCGCCGAGGGGACGGGAGATGGCTTGGGAGCCATCTCGGCCTGTGCCGTCAGCGTCATCGCCACGCCTGCCGAGACGGTCTGGATGATCTCCTCCGGGCTGAGCGTAGCCTGAGCGGTGGGAGCACACGCCGAGAGTAAGAGCCCCAGCGCGCGCAGGCGGGCCAGGATGCAGTGGGGTTTCGGAAGCACAGAGTTCATTTTTCATCTCCTGAGGTAGCAGTTTCCCGGTGTCCTGAGCCGATTCCCAGGGGCACCCATTTTTTCTCGTCTTTCAAGCGGTGCTGCGTCCCGCCCCGGTCGTGGACGAGATCGAAGTTCTCCGGTTTGATGAACATCTCCTCGCCGTCCAAAAGGCCGGTGATTCCGGTCTGACCGGGCTCGGGGCGCTTGTTCTGGCAGTAGGGGCAGGTCGTCGGGTCGTGGGGCGTATACTCCGTTGGCTCCTCATACGTCGAGACAAACCCTTCATAGTTTCGTACGACGACCTTGTGGCCGGAGTAACTGAGCAAGTAGTTGGGCTGGATGGGGATTTTCCCGCCGCCGCCCGGCGCATCGATGATGTATTGCGGCACGGCGAAGCCCGAAGTGTGACCGCGCAACCCCTCGATGATTTCTACCCCCTTCGCCACCGGAGTGCGGAAGTGGCCGGCGCCTTCCACCAGGTCGCACTGGTAGAGATAATAGGGGCGCACGCGGATGCGCACCAGGTCTTGCACCAGTTTGCGCTGGATGTGGACGCAATCGTTCACCCCTGCCAGGAGCACTGACTGGTTGCCCAAGGGGATGCCGGCGCGCGTCAGGCGGTCGCAGGCTTCGGCCAGTTCGGCAGTGATCTCGTTCGGGTGGTTGACGTGAATGTTGATCCACAGCGGATGATACTTTTGCAGCATCTCGGTCAGTTCATCCGTGATGCGCATGGGCAAGAAGACCGGCACGCGCGAGCCGATGCGCAGCACCTCCACGTGGGGAATCTCGCGCAGGCGGCGCAGAATCTCTTCCAGGACGCGCGGGTTCAGGGTCAGTGGGTCGCCGCCGGAGAGCAGCACGTCTCGGATCTGGGGCGTGCGCTTGATGTACTCGATCTGCATCTCGAACTCGGCGCGCGAGAACGTCGCACCGGGGTCACCCACGATGCGCGAGCGGGTGCAATAGCGGCAATAGGATGCGCACTGCGTCGTGACCAGCATCAGCACCCGGTCCGGGTAGCGGTGCACCAGTCCCGGCACCGGCGAATGACGGTCCTCGGCGAGCGAGTCCTCCATCATCGCCGTGAACGGCACCATCTCCTTATCGGTCGGGATGACCTGTTTGCGGATGGGGTCGTTCGGGTCATCGGGGTTGATGAGCGAGATGAAATAGGGTGTGATGTCCACGCGGAAGAGGCCGCGCGTGCTCAGCGCCTTGCGTTCGCTCTCCGTCAGGGAGATCACCTGCTCGATCTCCTCGACCGTGTTCAGGCGATGGCTCAGTTGCCACCGCCAGTCGAACCATTTCTCATCGGGCACGTCGGCGAACACGGGCGCACGACGTGAAGGGAAAGGGGTGGGCATGGTACCTCCGTAAAATCCGTTCAACCTTGTGCGTGTATTGTAACAAGGAAAGGGGAGCGTGGTCAATGACGATTCTTTCCCCCGACGCGGTATACTTTTCCCATGAGCACCGACCGCATCAAAGAACTGGAAGCGCAAATCGAAGACCTGAAACGCCGCTGGCCGGCCCATTCTGTTCCCCCGGCCCTCCTGCAACAACTGGACGAACTGGAGGAGGCGCTGGAGGAGGAACGACGCCGGGCGCAGGAGGCCGCAACAGAGGACCGCGCCGACCCCGGGCCGGAACCCCGTCCCTGAGATGATTCGCCTCGCTCCCAAGTCCCGCGCCTTGCTCCCGTACCCGAAGCGAAAAACGCGCCCCGAAGAGGACGCGTTCTCCGAACCTGGCGGGGAGGGCGGGATTCGAACCCGCGGTCGAGGTACTACCCCGACAACCGCTTAGCAGGCGGCCCCAATCAACCACTCTGGCACCTCCCCAAAGGTGCTTATCCTGCGGAGGGAGTGGGATTCGAACCCACGATGGATTGCTCCATACCTGTTTTCAAGACAGGCGCCTTCGTCCACTCGGCCATCCCTCCGGCGGGGGAATTTTACCATAATCTCACGCCTGTTGACCTGTTGAGAAAGAAAAATCATCGCCCCGACGACTGCACAACCACCACCGCCAACCTACATACCCTTGTTTCGTGACCGTTTTCACGAGCGGCACCATATCAAAAGTATACTTCCTCTATCATCAGGCATAAGCCGTAGTTTCGGTTTGGTGTTCGGATTTCCGACCCAAGATGCAAACCTTCGGAACAGTTTGTTTACCACCGACACGACGACGGAGAAGATCAGGCAGAGTTTGCATTGGAGGGATATTTGCCTGTTTTTATCGTATAATCCAGGTCAGGTGGAATGCGAGCCCGGACTTTCTGGAAAACGATTACGGATGAATAGGCATAGACGGGGGCAGGCATTTCACAAGCCAGAGCGGTGCCTTGACCTACGGGATGCCATGGCGGCGAACGCGACGGTACGGCAGTTGATGCCAGAACGGGAGGTCTCTCATGCGTAAGCGGGTGTTGCTCATTGGTCTGCTCAGCGGATTGTTGGTCAGTGCGACGATGGCATGGCCCTCGCTGGCGTTCCTGGGCCACGAGGTCATACCGGAGGCCTGGGATACCCAGAGCGCGGGAATGGTACGCTGGCTGGCTGTGAGCGGCGGGCTGCTCCTGCTCACAGGTGCGCTGGCCGGTGCGATGAGCGGGAGCGGTTCCCGCCAGGGGGCGCTGGTTGCCGGGGCGTTGGCCGGATGGCTGGCTGCCTGGGTTGCCGAAGCGCTGGTCGTGGCCGTGGCGATGGGGGCATATGGCGCCTTTCCGGTTTTGACGCATGGAATGAGGCCAGCGGAAAGCGATGCCCAATATATCGCTCTGCTGGCAGAGAGCGTACAAGGCGTGATGGTCTTCGTCCATGCGTCCATCGCACTTTCGGCGCTGGTGGGGATTTTGCTTGGCGGACTGGGTGGCCTGCTGGCCGGAGCACACGGGCGGCGGGCAGAACCACAACCGCATTTCTGGTTAGCGGTGACGTTGGTCAACGTATTGATGGCGGGGGTGAATCTGGTCGTGTTCATCGCCGTGTACCTGCCCTTGCAACAGACATTACAGTCTGCTGCTGAAGAGCAATCCATCACGCTGCCTTTTCCGCCATCTCTGCTTTTCGACCTGCCGGTGGGAATCAATTGGCTCTGGCTGCTCTTCTGGCAGATCGTCGCCTGGCGACTGTTACCAAAGGTGGGCGCCGCGCGGCGGATGAACGGCCTGAAAGCCGCCTTATTCAGCGCGATAGGCGCCATATTCCTCGCCGTTGGGCTGGTGGGTTTTTTCAGAACAAAGAGCCTGCTCTGGCTGTTTGTCTGGCTGCTGGCCTTTTTGCTCGGCGTGCTCTTTGCCCGTCTCACCGCCAATCATTTTCCGGGGCGACTCAAAACCTTCCTGCAGAGACAGGGAGAGGCGCGCCTGGCGGGCTGGGCCATCCTGGCTTTCTCGGTGCTGATATGGTTGATGCTGGGGGTGCGAAGATCGGAACACGCCTGGCTGACGCCTGGCCTGCTGGCCGGGGTAATCCTCTCTGTAGCCGGGGTACGGTCGGTGCGCCATGCCGTCCCTCCGATGGAAGAGCCGTCCTTGCGCAGTGGCGCAATCGGCTGGGCGGCCTTTCTCGCCTGGCTTCCCGCAAGCCTGTTTGGCGTGTTATGCTCTATTGCTCCTCTGGCGTTGGTTTTGCTGGTTATCACCATGATCCCGTCTCTCCTGCCGGGCGCCTCGCCTGAGCCGACAGAGAACAGTGTTGGTATGATGATGGTGATGTACCAGTCTATGATTCACGTGTTTGGCATCAGCCTGACGTTCCTGTTCCCCCTGGCGACCTCATTGCTCGCGGCGCTATTCTATGCACTCTTCCGCTGGCTGGGGCCGGGCCGGCAGGAAGAGCAGATGTTGGAGGGGTGACTCGCGTGAATGACAGGCCGCCCGGGCC
>RFJH01000217.1 GCA_003694975.1 Anaerolineae bacterium
GACAATGACATCTTCACCAGAATCTATTGTTTACTGGTTAGGTGTGATTCTTTCTGTCATCCCTTCCGTTTATGGATTCGTTTTATTTCTCACGATAGGCACTTCAATTGTCGAATTATGCTTCTATGCAATCGTGTCTTCCATTGCAGCAATGATCTGGAATATGAACAACAAAGCCTCCGCAAAACCGGGAACGGGCTAACAAAGTGTGCACTTGACGCGCAGGCTTCTGTACCATATTAACATTTTCGCGCCCGAACAGGATCTTACACTCGAAGGGTCCTGTCTACGCCCACCCATCCGCGAGTGCTTGCGAGTCGTTGAGCCACCCGTTAGCCTACCCTGCTCCCCATCTGACGAACAACCCCTAATCCTGCGTCGCTCGAGGCGGAATCTCGAAGAAGTTGAACTTCTCGGCCCAAAGAGCCGCTGTGAGAGTGAACAAACTGGAGACATAGACCCTTCCGATGCTCAAAATCACCCGCTACGATGACGTCATCCGCTTTGACCTGGCGCGCACCCTGGCCGGGCGCGGCCACTATTGGACGACCTGCTACTGGGTGGACGGTCTCCTCGTGGATACCGGCTGTGCTCACGCCGCGCCGGAGTTCCGGCGCGCCCTGGCCGATTTCCCCGTGCGTCGCATCGTGAATACACACAGTCACGAAGACCACATCGGCGCGAACGGTCTTCTACAGAAGGAGCGCCCGGAGGTGGATATCCTGGCCCATCCTCTGGCCCTGCCTGTGCTGGCCGATCCACGCCATGAGCAGCCGTTGCACCCCTATCGCCGTATCTTTTGGGGCTGGCCGGACCCTTCGCAGGGCCGTCCCATCTCCGATGGCGCGGTGATCGAGACCGAACGTTACCGTTTTCAGGTGCTCTATACCCCCGGTCACAGCCCTGATCACCTCTGCCTGTATGAAGCGGAGCGAGGCTGGCTCTTCAGCGGGGATTTGTTCGTCGGCGGGCGTGACCGCGCCCTGCGCGCCGGGTACGATATCTGGGGGATCATCGCCTCGCTCAAGCGCATCGCCGAACTGCCGCTGCAAGTGCTCTTTCCCGGCAGCGCCCGCGTGCGTCACGAGCCGCTCGAGGAGATTCGGGCGAAGATCGCCTATCTGGAAGACCTGGGGGGAAAAGTGCTGGAACTGCACCGCCGGGGCTGGAGTGTCCCGGCCATCGCGCGGCGTCTGCTCGGCGGGCCGATGTGGGTGGAGGTCGTCACGTTGGGGAATTTCTCGCGGCGGCATCTGGTGCGGTCGTATTTGCGAGGCGCGGACGGGCGAGGCGCATGACGGGTGACGCTCCGCTCTGGGATGGGAGCGGAAGGGTTTGCTATAATTCCCCCGTGCAAAGCAAAGAGAGGAAAAAGATATGGACGCTCAAACACGCAAAACCGCCCTGCGCATGATCCCTTACGGCCTGTACGTCCTGACCGCGGCGACGGATGGGGAAATCGCCGCCGGCGCGGTGAACTGGGTCACACAGGCCTCCTTCGAGCCGCCGCTGGTCGTGGTGGCCGTGCGCGCCGATTCGCATTTGCACGGCGTCATCCGGCAGGCGCAATCGTTCGCCCTCAACGTGCTGCGCAAAGACCAGGGCAATCTGGCCTTTACCTTCTTCAAGCCGGTCAAGCGCGAAGGTCAGACTCTCGGCGGCGAGCCGTTCCATCCGGGCGTGACCGGTGCGCCCATCCTGGAGAGCACGCCTGCGTTCATCGAGTGCCGCGTGGTGGAAGCGGTCTCGAAGGGCGATCACACCGTCTTCGTCGGCGAGGTGGTGGACGTGGGGCTGAACGAGGAGATTGAAGGCCGTCCCGACGAGGTCACGCTCTGGCTGCGTGACCTGGGCGAGAACATCTTCTACGGTGGCTGATGGCCGTCCACATCCAACGCGCCGACCGCGCCGATGACGAACTCCTCGCCGCGCTGCGACGCCTCGTCCCGCAACTGACGAGAAACCACCCCCCGCCCACGCGCGCCGACCTGGAAGCGCTCCTGGCCTCCGAGGCCGGCACCCTGCTCATCGCCCGCCATCCCGGCGCGGACGGTCCCATCGTCGGCGTGCTGACCCTGGTCACCTATCGCGTGCCGACCGGGGTCCGCGCCCGCATCGAGGACGTGGTGGTGGACGAAGGGGCGCGCGGTCAAGGGATCGGCGAAGCCCTGGTGCGTGAGGGTCTGCGCCTGGCGCAACAGGCCGGCGCGGACGGCGTGGCGCTCACCTCCAACCCGCGCCGCGTGGCGGCCAACCGCCTGTATCAGAAGATAGGCTTTAAGCGCTGGGAGACGAACGTCTACTTCTATGCCTTCTGAGCCGTCGGGTGCTGCGATATCTTCCCCTTCGTGCGGCTTTGGCCTGCGAAGGTTGTTGACTCCGGTTTTGAGTTGTTGTGTTGTGTATGTAGGGTGGTGGAATAGGGGCAGGGCTGTGTCTGTGTTGTTGTGCTCGATTTCCGCTGTATAAGATAGGTTTACGGAGTGTTATGTAGGCGGAAAACCGGAGA
>RFJH01000218.1 GCA_003694975.1 Anaerolineae bacterium
ACCGCGATATACATCGCCAGCAAGATGGCCGCAGGGGCGTTGATCGTCATTGACGTGGAAACACGATCCAGGGGAATCTCCCGGAAAAGCACCTCCATATCCTCCAGGGAAGAGATCGAGACGCCCACGCGGCCTACCTCGCCCGAGGCCATCGGGTCGTCGGCATCGTAGCCGATTTGTGTAGGCAGGTCGAAGGCGACGGAGAGGCCGGTCTGTCCCTGTTCGAGGAGGTAGCGGAAGCGGCGGTTGGTCTCCTCGGCGGTGGCGTACCCGGCGTACTGGCGCATCGTCCACAGGCGTCCGCGGTACATCGTCGGCTGGACGCCGCGCGTGAAGGGATATTCGCCCGGAAAACCGAGTTTGCGTTCATAATCGGGGTCAGGGCGGGACGGGAGTCCAAGACGGGGAACTTCGATGCCGGAAGAGGTCTCGAAGCGAGGTTTCCGCTCAGGATGTCTCTCGATGAGAGGGCGAAGGACTTCTTCTTTCCAGCGTTCGTAGTGCTCTCGAAAGGACATGGGGACCTCAATGTGGGGGGATCGCTCCCAAGTATACAGCATAGGAGAGGAAGGTTGGAGACGTAAAGCAAGTATAATTCAAGTGTATCAAGGAGGATGCCATGTCCGCTTTGCGCATCATCGGTTATATTGCTGCTGCAATCCTGATTTTCTTCGGTGTGCTTTTCATCTGGGGCGCAGGGGGACCGGAAGGCGGCGGATGGGGGTGGGTCTTCACCGGCGCGATCAGCGTGCTCCTGGGCTTCGGGCTGATCTACCTCGCCAGCCGCCGTAAGGCCGCAGCCGAGGAGCAAGAGGTGACCCTGAAAATCGACCTCTCCGGCGACGTGAACCTGGATCAACTGACCTGCCGCTCCTGCGGCGGCGCCTTGACCGCCGATAATATCAAGATGGTCGCCGGCGCGCTGGTGGTCACCTGCCCCTACTGCGGCACGACCTACCAACTGACCGAAGAACCGAAGTGGTAGTCACGCCCAAAGAGGTGCGCTGTGAAACGACGCGCCCTGGCCGTTTTGCTCTCCCTTGTCTCCCTTGTCCTCTTTGTCGCCCTGTCGCTGGCGGCCTCCCCGGCCTCCGCACAGACCTATCGCTTCGCCCTGGAGCAGGAGGTCGTCCACGTTTACCTGAACGGCGACGGGACGCTGGACCTGGAGTACACCTTCCTCTTCGCCAACGATAAAGATGCCTCGCCGATTGACTTTGTAGATGTGGGCCTGCCCGATGAGGAGTACCTCTACGGGGACCTCTCCCACGTCCGCGCCGAGGTGAACGGCCAACCAATCGAGGAAATCGCCCCCTCGCCCTACGTCTTCCCCGGGCTGGCTCTCGCATTGGGGGAACATGCTATCCGGCCCGGCGAACGAGGCGAGGTGCACGTCTTCATCCCCGGCGTCAAGGCGCAGTACTACCCCGATACCACGTCCGGCGATTACGCCAGTTTTCAGTTCTCGCCGACGTGGTTCGGCGAGGAGTTCGTCCACGGCGAGAGCGACATCACGGTCACGTTTCACCTGCCGCCGGGTGTCGCGCCCGCCGAGCCGCGCTGGCACGAAGCCCCCGAAGGCTTCCCGGCGGAGCCGGAAACCGGCTTCGATGAAGAAGGGCGCATCACCTACACCTGGCACAACCCTCAGGCCAACGGCTTCACTCAATACATCTTCGGCCTTTCCATCCCGCGCCAGTACGTCCTTTCGGCCATCGTGCTGGCGGAGAAACGCCTTCTCCTGACCATCACCCCTGAGGGCGCGCTGGACGTCTATTACTTCCTCGCCTTCAAAAACGATTCGCGGAACACCCCCCTGAGTCAATTCTCTTTGCGAGACGCCTACGGCTATCGCTCCGAGGTCGCCTCGCTCCAGGCTGCGGTGGACGGCACGCCTCTCGCGGCCGACGCCCTCAGCGTAGAGTACGGGGACATCCACCTCGACCTGGGCGAGCAGGCCATTCAATCGGGGCAGAGCGGCACGGTAGAAGTGCGCTACCTCCTTACCGGCCAGACCTTCACTTCCAGTTGGTACCAGGAGCGCTACCGGCGTGTGAAACTGGACTTCGAGCCTGCGGGCTTCACCGAAGACTGGCTCTTCGGCCCGACCGACCTGACCGTCCGCGTTACCCTCCCCCCAGGCCTCTCCGAAGCAGACCTGGACATGCTCACTCCCGATGACCTGGGCGAACCGCGCTTCGAGCACGATGCCGAAGGTCATCTCGTCCTCCTGTGGGAGGTCTCCGCCGTCTCCCCGAGCACCCCCCAATACCTCGACCTGGAAATGCCGTCTGGCGTCGTGCCGGAGAGCGCCGTATACCGCTTCCCACCGCCGGGCCTCCTGGAGCGCCTGGGGATTGACGAAGATACGGCCATGCTTTTCTCTTGCATTGCTTTTATCGCGGGGGTCATCGTCGTCTCGACCTACCAGGCGCGCCGACGCAAGATGCAATACTTCCCGCCGAAGATCAAGATCGAAGGACACGGCATCAAGCGCGGGCTGACCGCCGTCGAAGCCGCCATCCTCATGGAACAGCCCCTCGACAAAGTGATGACC
>RFJH01000028.1 GCA_003694975.1 Anaerolineae bacterium
GATGCGCGTCGGACGGACGCCGACGGCGGGGTGTGTGATGCCCCACAAGACCTCTGCCCATTGCAGGAGGTAGGGCAGGAATAGACCCGGCGATACCTCTCCCAGGAGACCCAGGGTGAGGGTCAGGCCGAGGTTGAACGAGGCGTAGAGGAGAGCGCGTCCCCCCATCTTCCAGCGGGCGGAACGCTCCGGGACCTCGGGCAGGGCGCGCTGTTCGAGACGCAGGTAGGCGTACACGATGGAGGCTGCCGATTGTAGCCAGAGCAGCGCCCAGAGAACCCAGCCGTCTGGCTCGTATCGTCCGTGCCCGACCCAGAGCGCGGCCGGTGCAGCAAGCGCCAGGACGCCGGATGCCACGACCTCCACCCCCATCTGACGGCGTTCTGCCCGCTGTGCAACCAGGTAAAGATGCCACGCGAAGACCGCCGCGCCGGGGACGGCCAGATAGAGTAAATAGTCAAAACCCAGTGCGACCAGTTGAGCCACCGCCAGCAGGGCGATCAGACCGTAGATACTCATCCAGAAGCGCGCCGCCGGCAGGTCCCGGCGTGGGCGGCGACCGGCATAGGCTTTCACGGCGATGGACACCGGCTGACGAAGCAGAAACGCCGCCAGGGCGGCGACGCTCAGATACAGGGATGCGATTGTGATGTTCTCCCCCGCAAAAAGGCCGATCAACAAAGGGCTAAGCAGAAAAACCCATGAGCCATGCTCCTGGGGCAATGCGATGTGACGGCGGAAGAGGGATGAGATGCTCACGAGGCGATTATATCATTTCCGTCGGCACGGGAAGGCCAACTTTTTCGCAAGCGTAATCATCCTAAAAACAAGACGGCTTCCCGGCAGTCGGGAAGCCGTCTTATGGCGGAGGAGATGATATTATCCGCAACCGCCGCTGCTGGGGCCTTTCTTACGCTCCAGTTTGATCTTGGGCTGGTATTCCAGTTCCCAGTCGTGGGGGAAAGGATCGGAGGCTTCCCAGCGGTCGCCGAGGGCGGCCTGGAAGGTGTAGGCCAGTTGGTCTTCGCCGCTCTGAGAGGCGGGCTGGATACCCTCCTCCTCTGCGGCGAAGGTGGCAATCCAGCGGTTCACACCGCCTTCCAGGATGTACACGTTGGGCACGCTTTCGGCCTGTAGCACTTTCCAGGCCTGGGTAGCAGCGGTCTCGTCGTTGCTCATCAGGACGATCACGGTTTGATTAATGTTCGGCCTGAGGAGCAGTTCTCTGGCAATGTGGGGGAGGTCTGCCATGTCCACGCGTTGTGCGCCGTGGATGTGGAAGAGGTTGTAGTCGGTTTCGGGGCGCACGTCCAGCATGACCACGCTAAGCGTGTCGTCGGCGAGGCTATCCAGGAGTTCGCCAGGGTGGATGTAGACGGCGCGACTCTCGAGCAGAGGCTCTTTCAACGGTGCGATGCGCGCCCATTTTTCCGCCGGCGTCGCGTCGCCCCAGACGAACACAATGAGAGAGACAATCAACGGCGCGAACCAGGCGATACGACGTGGGATGCTCGGAGTGGGCTTTTCGCCAGTGACCAGGGTCTGCAGGCTCTCCATGACGAAGAAGAACAGAATCGCCATCAGGGAGATCAACAGCATCGCGGCACCTGTAGAAATATGGAAGAGGTCCATCAGTGTGACGCGGCCATAGTAACTGCCGAAGTAGAAATCGGCGAAGAAGCGTTCCGTCTCGCCAAATGCCCACGCGCCCACCAGCCCTCCCAGGACATAGGCGACACCGTCGAGTTTCAGGGTGGAGGCGGCGACGATGGACGTGCCGGGACAGAACCCTCCCAGAATGAACCCGACCCCCATAATCAGGCCGCCGACGATCCCAGGCCACAGGTACGTGGGAGGAACCCAGATCAGATTGTAGTCCAGAAGGCCGATGCGTACGGCGAGGAAGAGCAGACTCATTGCAACCACGATGGCCGTGAAGAACACCTTGACGACACGCGAATCGCGGAAGTAGAACTGCCCAGCCAGAATGGTGGATTTGTTAAACCCGGATGTCTCCAGAGCGTAACCGAAACCAAAACCGATAATCAGGAAGAACAGATAGGTGCCGGGTTTTCCCAGCAATCCAAGCAGGTCAAGCGGAAAGGGAGCCATGAGTACCTCCGAGTTCTATAGCCACAATTTGCGGACGAAGTAAGCCAGCGCCCACGCTCCGCCGAAGATGGCGAAGACAATCGCCCAACTGCCTGCGGAGAGGGTTGCACCGCCGCTCAAACCCTGGCCGGAGGTGCATCCACGCGCCATGCGAGCGCCATAGACGAAGAAGAAGCCTCCGATGAAGGCAACAATCAGGCGCGTGCGGTTGGAGATGTGCGGGCCTTTATGAATTTCTACCTTGAAGCGCCCGTGAATCAGCCCGGAGACGAAGCCGCCGATGATGGAACCGAGGGTAATCATGGGCAGCGTGGCGTCCAGAGGATTGGTCGTGCCGCCTCCCCAGTGGAGGAAATCCGGAACGCGATTAACGTGTTCGGGCGCGACAAGGTCTACCAGAAAGACGACGAAGCGCCCAACGGTACCGGATGCACCCAGCCCGCTGCCGGCGACGAACAGGGCTGTGAACAACACAAGTCCCATGAGAATGCCACCCAGGTAGGGGTTGGTGTATGGCTTTTCCGGTCGATTGAAGAGACTCTTTTTGCTTTCCGTAGCCATGGTTGTTTCTCCCTGGGGGCGTCGCTTTTATGACGACGCCCCCGATGAAATGTTTATGCTGTTTCTTCGGTGGGAATTTCTACATCTTCCCAGCCGGTAATCATGGCCTTGATGTCGGTCAGGACAGTGGGGCCGGTGGTGGTCAGGTAAACATGGCCGATGATGAAAGTGGCCAGAAGCCAAGCGATCAGGCTGTGGAAGGGCGCCAACCAGGGGAGACCCCCCAGCGCTTCGGCGACCTGTGGCCACTTCTGAGCACCCCACATCAAAGCGCCGGTGAGCACTTGGAGAGGAAGCAGCACGTTGAGCAGGCCGAAGTAAGTAGCCTGTTGTAAGGGGTTGAGTTTCTTTTGAGGTGTCTTCTCAAAAGGATGCGGTTCGCCTTTGAAGATGCCTTGCAGGTAGTATTTGGCCTGGAGCATGGCCTGGTCGAAGAAGCCACGTGGGCGGGGGATGAATTGCCGGATCTCTCCACTGGCAACGTGGTAGAAGAAGGCCAGGGCGGCATTGGCGACCAGGATGGCGGCCAGTATGTTGTGCATGGTGACCATGTAGCGGAAGCGGAAGGCGCCGAAGAGGTCCGGGCGGTGGATAACCAGGCCGGTGAAGAGCAACAGGACGATGGCAACGACCTGCAACCAGTGCCAGAAGCGCTCATAGGCGGTGTACATGTACACTTTCTCCAGCCTGGCGGCGTGCCTGGCCTGTTTGCGGGCGGACAGGTAGCGCAACGTGCTATGGATGAGGATACCGAGCAAGGCACCCAGGAAAGCCAGCGCGCCCAGGTAGTCCACCCACGGGACACGGCTGCTGCCGAACAC
>RFJH01000219.1 GCA_003694975.1 Anaerolineae bacterium
CTTCGGGCCACGCTATTACTACGAAGGCCTCTACAGCCTGACCCTGTTCAGCGCGGCGGGGGTCTTCTGGCTGGCCGAAGAGGTGATGACAAAAGGAGTCTGGCGCAGAGCCTATCGCCTTGGGACGGCGATACTCCTTATCTTCCTGGTGACCTACAACCTGGCCGTGTACCTGCCTGCTCGGCTGGATGAAATGAAGGGACTGTACAACATGAGCCGCGCCCGCTGGACACCTTTCCTCACCCATCAGGCGCAGGCGCTGACACCCGCCCTGGTCGTGGTACACGTTCAGAAGAACTGGACGGACTACGGCACCTTCCTGGACCTGGAAGACCCCTGGCTGAGCACCCCCTTTGTCTTTGCCATCAGCCGCGGCCACAGCGCCGATAGCCGCCTGGCGCGAGACTACCCAAACCGCACGCTCATCCACTACTACGCCAGGCAGCCGCACACGCTCTATGTGACAAGAAAACCGCGCCGACGCTGAAAGCGTGTGGAGGGCGCTCCACACAAGCAATCGGTTGGGGGCGAATCTTACGAAAAGAGAATTACCAAAGATACCCCTTGCAAACTACGAAGCGCGCGCCAGGGCGGTCAACGCCAGGACGATAACCGCCAGGAGGAGGTTGAGCTGCAAGAGAACCTCTTGACGGCGGTGCAATGCGCCCAGGTCGTCCGTGCGTCCCTGTGCCTGTTGAAGCAAGATTGCCCTGCGCAAAGCGGGAAGGACGCCCCACGTCTGGAATGCACCCACCACGACCATGCCCCCCACGAAGATGTGCTTGAGCAGGATGGCCACCGCCCAGGATCCCCGGATGACCAGGAAGCCCTGGTAGTTCGGATTGGCGCTCATCTGGAACAGGCCGGTCATCACCAGGACGGCGAGGCTGAACCACGCCAGAGGGTCCAGCCGACGCTGAATAGCATCCAGGAGAGCGACCTGCTTTTCAAGAGAGAGATTGCGTCGTGCGGCGGGGAGTACCAGCAAGGAGAGGGCACCGAGTCCGCCAATCCAGAGCACGGTCGCCAGCAGGTGAAGCCAGAAGACGAGGCTCAATGCCCAGGTAGGCACGAGGGACTACCCTCCACCTCCCCCACCGCCATTGCCTCCACCACCGTCTCCACCGCCGCCATCACCTCCGCCGCCTCCCGGCGGGATAATCACCTCGGTCGGCGTGGGCGTTGGGGTGGGCGGATAGCAAATCTCATACGCCTCTTTGGCGTTCTTGGCAGCCTGCTCGTCCAGTGCACCGTAGTTCAGGGCGTTGGCATACTGAGCATATGCAGCGCAGTACTTGTGGTTCGCGAAGAGTTCGTCACCGTAGCGCATGGAAGCGATGCGATAACGTTCGGCAGCCGACATGGTGCCATCCCACATGCTGGGCCACCCCGCAGCCACCTGACTGAAATAGTTCACCGCCTGTTCCCAGTTTACGCCCCAGAAACTGGCGGCAGTAATGTAGAGGCGTGCGCCGCTGCGAAGGCCGTCTGCCGCACCGTCCAGAGGGCCGAACCGCTCGGCAAGAGTCAGGTAGTAGATGCCCCCTTCCAGGTCACCTTGCACAATCTTTTCCCAGCCGTTGTTGCGCAAGGCCATGTAGTACATGCTATCCACTTCGGCGGCTCTATAAGTGGGGTCTTCCTTGCGCAGTTCGTCTAGTGCGGCCAGAGTGCCCGGCCAGTCTTGCGCGGCCATCAGTTCCACGGCACGGCTGTAGATGGCCTCCACACCGCTGTAATCCGGCGTGGGTGTGAGAGTCGGGGTGAGAGTGGCCGTGGGAACGTTCGCCAGGACGAGCACCTCGGCGTACTTTTCCATTGCGCCCGGGTAGGTCGGGTCGTAGCGCAGAATGTAATCCAGGCGTTGACGCGCGGCCTCATACCGACCGGCGTCCATATCTTCCATCGCCAGTTGGTATTGCTCACCCAGTTGGCGGGCGATGAGGGTAGCCTCCGCGCTCTTGCGGACTTCCATCCCGGAGGAATATCCCCCCAGGGTGCCCAGCGCGAGGAACACCAGAAGGCCCAATACCCCCAACCAGGGGAAGCGCCATTTTCTTTTCTCCTTCCCTTGCGCAGGGGGAAGGACGGGTTGTGTGCTATCTAACGTATCGGACATGGGCGTTATTATACTCCCCTTACAAGTTGAAGAGCAAGCGCAGTTCGCGGCGGACAAAGGGAAGCGCCAACAGGGCACCGAAGGCCATGCCGAGGATGGCAGCCAGCACCTCGGGGCCGGGGAAGAAGCGGAGCAGCGCCCAGGCCGTCCCGCCGCCGATCAGGGCTGCGAGGATGCCTCGCAGGAGCGAATCCGCCGGCGACACGGGGCGCGGCAGACGGCGGTTCAACCAGGCAAGCAAGACGATGGCTTCCACCGTGAGAGCGAGTTCGGCGGAGGCAATGGCCGGCGCGCCGAGGTCGCGAAACAGTGTCACGACCAGGAGGCCGGTCACCAGATAGAGTGCCAGGCGAATGGAGACGCTGAAAAAGGGACGCCAGGTTTCCTGACGGGCGTAGAAGGCGCGGGCGAGGATTTCCTGGGCGGTGTATCCGGTCAGGGTAAGCATGTAGAGGCGGGTCGTCCAGGTCATCAGAGCGGTATCGGCAGGGTCAAAGCCGAAGGCAAACTGGACGAGAGGCCGCAATCCGACCGCAATCACCGCCGCGACCGGCAGGGAGAGTGCCAGCAACACACGCAAAGCCTTTTCCACCGTCTCTCGAAAGGCCGACCAGTCTCCTTTCGCGGCGTGTTCCGAAATGGTGGGTAGAATGGCCGTGGCAATGGCCGTGCCGAGCAACGTCTCCGGGACCATCATAATCATCCAGCCATACGTCAGCGAGGAGGCCGCGCCGACCTGTCCCAGGCGCGAGGCGAAGTTATCGCGTGCCAGGAACATCAGATGGATGAAAAGCATGGTCGGCAGACGCGGGGCGACAATGCGCAACGCCTTGAGCAGGCCGGGATGCCGGATATTCAGCGACGGCGTCCATCGGAAACGATAGCGGACCATGGCCGGCACCTGCACGACCAGATGGAGCACAGCCCCCAGAATGACACCATAGACCAGCCCGTGAACGCCCATCCCAAAAGCAGGCAGCGAAATCGGCCCCAACGTATAGGGCTGCTTCGGCGAGAAGACCAGCGCCCCCACAATCTGCCCAACGTTGTAGAGCACCGGCGCCATGGCGGGCAACAGAAAGTGCTGATTGGCATGCAGGGCGGCCATCACCAGGCCGCTAAGGGAGAAAATCAGCGTGGCGACCAGGTTCAGGCGCATCAGGTCGGCAATCAGGTCTTGCTGAACGGGGTCGAACCCCGGCGCGATGCCGATCTCGGCGCGGACGATAGGGCGGGCGAAGACGGCGATGACCACCGCCAGCGAAGCCGTGACCACAAAGGCCAGATTCGTGGTGCGTGAGAAGAGGTCCCAGGCGACTTCGCGCCCATGCAGAGTCAACGCCTCGCGCAGGACGGGGACGAAAGCCATCGCCAGCGCGCCGCCGGAGATCAGGGCGAAGAGCAGATCGGGCAGATTGTTGGCGACGTTGAAAGCGTCCAGTTCGGGGGAAAGACGGAACTGACGCGCGATCAGGATGGCGCGGACGAAGGCCAGGACTTTGTCCACGCCGAAGAAGAACCCCAAAAGGAGGGATGTGCGCGTCAGGAAGGAGAGGCGTTTCAAGCGGTTACTCGTCCGGGTCGGCGGGGTGTAGAGCCTCCGCGCCGGGGAATTTCCCGATCAGGCGCTCCGGACTGTGGATCAGCAGCGGCAAACACTGAGGGCAGATGTGTAACGTCCGGTCGCGATAGTGCAGCGAGAGCAGGGGAACCTCCCGCTCATCGCGCCCGCAATTCAGGCAGGTGGAAGTCATGGGCGTCTCCTGCATAGATTTGAGGCCGAATTGTACCACCACAGGCAACGACCTGCCCTGCGCCACAAAAGCCTCCGGAAGCCTGCAAGCAAAGCAGCCCCTCCCTGTCGGCCGTCTGCGTGCGCTCTTAGAGGGTGCCCTTGTACATCCCGCCGTCCACGTTGAGCATCACGCCGGTGAGATATGAGGCCGCAGGCGAGACCAGGAAGACCGCCGCCCGGGCGAACTCCTCCGGTTCTCCCATCCGCCCCAGCGGGCTGTCTGCGGATTGCTTCGCGATTTCTTCTTCCACGGTCGTGCCGTTTTGTTCGGCGCGGAATTTCATCAGTTCGATCACGCGCTCGGTGCGTGTCCAACTGGGCAGGATGGAGTTGAAGCGAATGCCGTCCTTCCCCAGTTCCAGCGCCAGCGTCTTCGTCAGGCCGACGGTAGCGGCGCGCACGCTGTTGGAAAGCACCAGATTCGGGATGGGTTGCTTGACCGTGATGGAGGTAATAGTCAGAACACTGGCAGCATCCGATTGACGAAGATACGGCAAGGCGGCGCGTATCAGGCGCACATGGCTCATGAAGGACAGGTCGATTGCCTTCTGCCAGGTCGCATCGTCGAAGGACTCAAATGCTCCTGCCGGCGGGCCGCCCGCATTGGTGACCAGGATATCCAGGCCGCCGAAAGCCTCCACCGTCCGCTGCACCAGGTTTTCCGGCACATCCGGGTCGGTCACATCGCCGGCCAGACCCAGGGTTTTCGCGCCGCTTTCCTGTGCAATGGTCTCCGCCGCGGCCTTCGCCCGGCTCTCCTCGCGGCTGTTGACGGCCACCTGACAACCCTCCAGCGCCAGTTGGCGGGCAACGGCGTAGCCGAGTCCCTTACTCGCACCGGTGACCAGAGCAACCTTTCCTTGAAGTTGCAGGTCCATAGCAATACCTCCTCTCCATGAAGTAAAGTGGAATCATTATACCCTCTGCAACGACAGGAGGCGCCTCGACTATGCTCGGCACAAGCGCCTCGACCACGCCCGGCACAAGCGCCTCGACTGTGCTCGGCGCGACAAGCGCTCTCCGAGCGGGCTGCGCAGCAGCCATATCGAGGAGGCTCTCCGAGTGGCCGCGAAGCGGCCGTATCGAGGAGAGCCCCTCGATTTACTCAGGGCGCGTTCGTTGTCGGTCTCCTCGATACGTACCCTGACAGGTGCACTCGGAGACCGAGGCAGTGATGATGGCAAGTGATCGCCAAGCAAGGCGAGCGCCAGCGAGCCTGTATCGAGGCAACCCGATACGCGCCATGGCGGGTGCTACTTGGAGACCGAGGCAGTGGTGATAGCGAGTGGTCGCCGAGCAAGGCGAGCGCCAGCGAGCCTGTATCGAGGCGACCCCATTGATACGCACCCTGTGGTGCCACTTGGAGGCCAATTATTTAAGGGCACGGGCACCTCGACCATGCTTGGCGCGACAGGCGCTCTCCAAGTGATCATGATGAGAGAACAAGCAGAGCACGCCCTCCAGGACCTTGTCTACCTCACCGCCTCGATGATTTCCGCCACCAGATCATAGCGGTGGAACTGGGGCATGATGTAGACCCCCGCCGCCCATTCCTTCAATTGCTCGATCAACTCAACGGCCACGCGCACCCCCTCCTGTGCTCCTCTCTCTCCGGCCCGCTCAATGCGATCTCGCATGGCCTCGGGGATGAAGACCCCTGGCACCTCATGGTGCAGGAAATTGACGTGTCGCACGCTGACCAGCGGCAGAATCCCCACCAGGATTGGGCGCTCGATAGGGCCATATTCCTCCTCATAGCGTTGCAAGAAGGCACGCGCTGCCTCCGGTTCGTAGACCGGCTGGGTGAGGAAGAAATCCGCGCCGGCGCGCAGTTTGCGCCGCAGGTTACGGTACTCGCGCTGTGGATCACGCGCCGAGAGATTGAGCGCCGCGCCGACGAAGAAGTTCGTCGGTTGGCCAATGCTCGTGCCGGAGTGGTCCACGCCCACGTTGAAGCCTTGCTTGATGAGTTTGATCAGGCCGGAGGGGACGAGGTCGTAATCGTCCATCGCTTCAGGGTAATCCCCGATGGAGGTCGGATCCCCCATCACAACGAAGACGTTGCGCACCCCCAGCGCGTGCGCGGCCAGCAAGTCCCCCTGGACGCGCAACAGGTTACGCCCGCGCGTCGGGAAGTGCAGCGTGGTCTCAATGCCTACCTGACGCTGTATCACATCGCACACCGCCCAGGCGGACATTCTCATGCGCGCCATCGGCGTATCCGCCACGTCAATCACGTCCGCCCCGGAATCGGCCAGGAGCGAGGCGCCGGCGACCAGTTTGTGCGTCGAGAGGCCACGCGGTGGGTCCATCTCCACGGCAATCACGAACCGCCCGGCGGCCAGTTTTTGTGCCAGTTGAGTGGGCTGCTCGGCAGGCTCCAGCGCTTCCTCCTCAAGCGGCGAGAGGACCGCCGGCGCGATGGAGAGATCCGGGGCCTGATCGAGCGCTCGCCGCATAGCAGCGATGTGACGCGGCGTGGTGCCGCAGCATCCTCCCACCACCGACGCGCCGGCCCGTCGGAAGGAGAGGGCATATTCACCGAAGTAATCCGGGTCTGCCGGATACATGATCCGCCCACCGACCTGCTCCGGCCATCCGGCGTTCGGTTTGACCCAGAAGATGGCTTCCGGCGCGGCCTGGCGCATCTGCTTCAGGATGCGCAGAAGTTGCGCCGGACCACCGGAACAGTTCACGCCGATCACGTCCGCACCGCTCTCGCGCAAGACGCGTGCCACGCGCACCGGACTATCTCCCAGGAGCGTGCGGTCATCGCGCGTGAACGTGACCGAGGCGACAACGGGCAGCGAGCAAACCTGACGTGCCGCGCGCACGGCCTCCTGAATCTCGTAGAGGTCGCTCATCGTCTCGATGACGATCAGGTCGGCTCCCGCCTCGCATAGGGCAGTGATTTGCTCGGCAAACGCCTTCCGCGCCTGCTCCGGTTGGACTCTGCCGAAGGGCGCAATGCGCACCCCCAGCGGCCCAACGTCACCGGCGACGAACACTTCCCTGAACGAGGCGGCCACCACGCGCCGCGCCAGTTCCACGCCCGCGCGGTTGATCTCGGCCACCCGATCCTCCAGGCCATGCCGACTCAACTTGTACCGATTGGCGCCAAACGTGTTCGTGAGGATAACCTGCGCGCCGGCCTCGATGTACTCGCGGTGGACGTCTGCAACCAGGGCAGGGTTCGTCAGGTTGAGTTCGTCGAAACACTGGTCGAAGTCCACGCCGCGCGCGTGCAACATCGTCCCCATGGCACCATCGGCCAGCAGGACACCTTCCTCCAACGCTGCCAGAAACGCGTGTCTGTCACTCATCATCACCTCTCTTTGGCGGTCCTTCGGGATCACGCAAAGCCGTCGGACCCTTGATTACCGTTAAAACGGCTTCCCCGCGTCGGATGCGGTAGAGCGTCTCGGCGTCGGGCGCGGTGCGCAGGTCGAGGTCGTAGCGGGTGGTCGCCACGACATAATCATAGCCCGGGGCGCGGTCGGCCTCGTAAGCGGAGTAAATGCGCAGGTCGCCCCGTGCGTAAGTCTGGAAAAGATGCGCCGGTCCGGCCACCCAGATGCTCGCCTTCTCCGGTGCAACGCGGTTCACATAGCGGGCAGCCTCGCGATAGGAAATGCCCCAGTAATCCAACTCGAAGCGCCGGAACGCGCCGTCTACGCCGCCGATGAAGCGATTGTAATAGATATACTCGTAAGGGTGAAGACTCACCCCTGCCCAGACCCCCGGCAACAGGACGAGCGCCAGGAGAGCGACTTGCAGGATCGGGCCGCGCAAGCGGCGGAACGCGGCCTCCAGCGCCACCCCGGCCAGGAGGAAGACGGGCGGCAGGATAAAGAA
>RFJH01000029.1 GCA_003694975.1 Anaerolineae bacterium
ATACAACCGTCCCCACGCCGACTCCCCCTCACGTCACCGCCACGACGGACGCCAACTGTCGTGAGGGGCCTTCACTCGAATATGCGGTCATCGCCAGTCTGGCTGAGGGGACAAGCGCCGCCGTCACAGGGCGAAACGCAGAGAGCACGTGGTGGCAGGTCACCCATCCCACGCTGGGAATCACATGCTGGATTTCCGGCACGGTCGTTCAGGTCGGTGGCGATCTCGGCAGCGTCACGGTTGCCGCAGCGCCGCCCTTGCCTCCCACAGCGGAACCCACCTCGACCAACACCCTCGTCCCTCCGCCCACACCGGATACCACGCCCCCTGTCTTCTCGCTGGCCTACGCCTCCCCAGATTCAATCCTGGTCGAAACGACGGGCTGCCCCAGCCTTCCTCGCGTCACGACGGTGACCGCCGATGTCTCAGACGAGAACGGCATCAGCAACATCTACGCCACGTGGACCATCGGGGCGGAAAACGGCTCGGTGACCCTTGTCGCGAGCGGCGCGGTCTACGAGGCCGATATCGGGCCGGTCAACACTGCGGGGACAATGAGCATCACAATCTACGCCACCGACCCCTCCGGCAACGTTGCCCAATACGGCCCACTATACGTCACCGTCAAGTACTGTGTCGAGTAGGGAGAGAGAAGATGAACCCCTTCAAAAGCAAATCCTGTGTCCTCCTGACGTTTGGCGGATTGTTTCTCCTTCTCCTGGCCGTGGGATTGGCCTTCATCCTGCGCGGCGTGCGGCGCGTCCAGGTCGCGGCCAACCTGCCACCCACCGTGCTGGTGCTTTCCCCGACGAATGGCGAAACGTTCCCCGAAGGCAATATCATCCCCGTCCACGTCAACGCCACGGCGCAAAACCCCATCGCCCGCCTGGAGTTTTGGCTTGACGGCGCACTGGTAGACACGAAAACGCCTGACCCGACGTCCACCGACCCGACCGTATTTTCCACCTCGTCGCAGGTGCAAATCACCCTCGGAGCGCATACTCTCTCCGTCCGCGCCGTGGACTCCGGCGGCCTGATTGGCCAGAGTCCACCGCTCGCCCTTCTGGGTGTCGCCAGGGTGGCGCAGGAGGGGGAAGGGGAAACCAACGAGACAGGCAGCGCTCAACCGCCGGAAGGGGGAACGCCCTCACAACCGCCCGCCGGCGGTGCGCCCACACAACCCCCTGTACAGCCTCCGGCCACCATTATCACGCCGGCTCCACTCCCCGTCACGCCGCCGGGCGCCGCCGCGCCGTCGCTCATCACCGTCCAACCCATAGACCTGGGTTCGATCTGGCCCATCATCCTCGCCGGCAGGCCCAAGGCCCCTTCCGCCCTCCAGGTCGGCTACGAAAACTGCACCATCCGTCTGCTGTGGATGGACAACGCCACGAACGAGACTCATTTCAATATCTGGATGCAGCCCTTCGGCGGCACGGCGCAGGTCATCGCCACGCTGAAGGGCACGGGGCAGGCGACCGGCCCGACGTGGTACGAGTTCGCGTCTCCCTGGGCAGGCATCTACAGTTTCTGGGTCGAAGCGGTGAACGCCCTGGGGAGTCAGAGCAGCGAAATCGCCTGGGGCGCCGTGCCCGATGTCAACTGCGGACCGGGGGTTGCTACCCACCTGAGCATCCGCGTTCTGGACCTGTTCGTCGTCGGCGGCTACGACCGCGCCTACTGCTATCTCTCCATCGAAGGGGTACCGGAGAAGCGCGTCCCGAGGAACGATGGGGAGTTCGTGCGCGTGAGCGGCGGCTGGGGAGACGTGAGCCATCTGGATAGCCTCCTGCACCCCATCCCGCCAGACGGCGAGATCACGCTGGAGGGCAAATGCCTGGGCTGGAGCGGAAACAGCGGCCCGGACGATCTGGGCACCTTCAGCGCCCACGCCCCGAAAGAGACCTGGGACGGACGCCGCCAGGAACTGCGCGGCGCGGGGTTCGTCATCGGCTATCGCATCGAACCGTATGGCCCATCCACGGCCAGCGGCTTCTTCGGCTACACCGATTACAGCCTCCCTGCCCCATCCCAACCCTCGATCACCATCCAAAGAACATCCAACGCAAGTGAGAACGAGCGTCTCGCCCGCCGCCCCACCCTTCACTGGCGCTGGGGAGGCGACCCCCAAAAACTGACCGGCTTCACCATCTTCCTGGATGGTCAGTTCTTCCGCCACGTGCCCAACTGGCAGGGAGGGAAACCCGGCGAGTGGGAAGAGATGTTCCTCCTGCCTACCTCCTGCGGCGGGGTATACAACTTCCAGGTAGCGGCCAACGTCGGGAGCGCCCAATCCCCCCTCAGTCCATCTTTCACCTACCGACAACTGCCCTGCGAGACGTATATCAAAGTAACCTATGAGACTGTCGAATTCACCGCCATCGATGATGGAGAAATAGGCAGCAATGACGATGCCGAAGTCTATTATCAACTTCGCGCCCGGGTATCGGGAGGAGAAGACAAAGTGATGACTTTTTACTCCTGGGACGCCCCACGCACAATGGTACAACACAAGGAATACACCTTCTACGACCTGGGGCTTGGAAACACCCGTCGCACCAAAAACGAAAGCATGGACACCATCATCATCCCTCTCAGTTCGGAAGCCACCCCCAAACTTACCATCATGGTCGATTTCTACGACTATGACGCACTGTCGCTCGACGACTGGCTGTGCCTAATCGACAAAGATATCCGGATGCCGGCCAGTCAGTGGAAGAACTATTCCTCCAGATACACAACGTCATGCAGGGAAGGCCTCCTCATTGGAGACGCGGAGGGCATGGTCACCTACCGCGTGGAGACCTTCCAGGGGCCGCCCGTAGA
>RFJH01000220.1 GCA_003694975.1 Anaerolineae bacterium
CCTGTAAAGCCGCTAAGCACTACGAATGCAATCAATACCACCCCCACTCGTAACAGTGAGTGAGTGAGAAGCGGGGCATCGCTATCCCTCCCGATGGTCGTTCTTGCCTTCCAGTATACCCATCCCGCGGCGATTGTCAAGCGACCTTACAAAATTGTAAGGGCGTTTGGGTGCGTAGCGTGCGGGCAACGGCGAGGAGTTGCCCTGTCAATAAGGCTTTTCAAGACAAGAATAGACCGCCGGGGGATGTACTCCGCGTGCAGGGTGACACAAACCACATCGAGGGCATGGCACACGAGACAACTGCGGACACTCATCCCGTAATGCTGCCGGAGACGGCCGGGAGGACAGGATAACCTTTGCACCGCCTTGCTCTGATACACGCTGCAAGATGCATTTCGGCCACGCGCCGACTGCCGAACCGCCCGACTATCCCCTGCTCTGCCCTGCCTCTTGCTACCGCCTTTGAGGGGAGAGTGGAAAGTCTTCCTCTCCTCCCAGGGGGGAAGAAAGCGTCTCCGCTTCCAGCGCCATCACCCGGCTGTTGGCGAAGAAGGCGAAGTCGAAGCCGGTCGGGTCTCCGGCGTGCTTGCCGGGGATGGGCATCAGGCGCGCCGTGAGGGGTTTGTTCAGCCGCAGGGCGAGGGCGGCCAGGTCGAACAGGAGCGCGGCGAGCGCCTCCCGGCTCACATCGCCGGGCAGGGGGACGGTGTCCAATCCCGTGCCACACACGGCGGAGTAGAGCAGCAAATCGCGGACACCGAGAACCCCCTCTTCGACGCGGCGCGCCAGCGTGGCGTCCTCCAGCACCGGCAGCATCAACCCGCTGAAGCCGGCGCGCGGGAACCCGGCGCGCTCGATGGCCTCCGTCAGGATGGCCGCAGCGGCAAGCGAGCCGTGCAACCCCACGCGCGGCACCCCCAGGCGTTCCATCGCCGTCCCCAGGGAAAGTGCCTCTTCGGGGAAAGGCGCCAGGGAGAAATCCACCCCGCCGAAACGCAGACCGGCCTCCCGCGCCAGTTTCTCGGCCACTTGCGCCAGCGCCTTTCCGTGCCGCTCGATCTCCGCCACCAGCGCCTGCTGCCCTTCGTTTACCGTCTTCGCTCCCTCGAACGCCTGCACGGCCAGGTCTGCCGCCTCGGTCGCCAGGGCGAAGGACGTCGCGCCGCCGCCGTGATAGGCCGCCGGGAAGAACGGTGCGCCCGGCGGGACGTTCGCCAGCGCCGCGAAGCGCAGGTTGGCAAAGCCATCCGCCGTGAGCGACGCGGCACGCACGATGACCTCCGCGCAGGCCCTGACCGCGCCCGGCGAAATCCCTCTCTCCGAAGAAGCCATCTCGCCGGAGAAGAAGACGTTTTGTGTGACGGCCAACGCTTCGGGGATGACCTCGAAGGCGCGCCGGACCTCAGGCCGGGCCGGCCCCAACGAGACGTAATCCACCCCCACGCGTTGCGCGGCCCCCTCGACCGCTTCGGCCAGGCGGGGCAGGTCCTCCAGGCGCGCCGCGCCGAGGATGCTTGTGAACGGCGTGCTTGCCAGGCGCGTCGTCTGCACTTCGTAGCCGGAGGCCTCGAAGGCCTGCCGCGCGCGGCGCAGGAAGTCGCCTGCGGCCTGAAGCACCCCCTCGTCCAGAGGCCACGAGAGATCGGTGAAGTAAGTAATGGAACGGATTTTCATGGTTCTCCTCGCAGGCGTTGTCGAACGACTTCGAAGATCAGGATGGCGCCGGCCACGGCGGCGTTGAGGGATTCGCCATCGCCGGGCATGGGGATACCAAGCGTGGTCTCCGCGCGGGCGCGGGCCTCGGCGCTTGCCCCCTCCGCCTCCCCGCCGATGACAAGCGCCAGTGGGGCGCGCAGGTCGGCCTCCCAGCAAGGGGTGCCGGCCATCTCTGCGAGCATCAGGCGCAGCCCCCAGGCATCACAACGGGAGACGATCTCCTCCCAGGTCAGGGCGTGAATCGGCAGGCGGAAGTGCGCTCCCATGCCGGCGCGCAAGACTTTGGGCGCGAAGGCGTCGGTCGTGCCCGGGGGGATGAGCACCGCGTCCACGCGCGCGGCCGCGGCGGTCCGCAGGAGCGTTCCGAGGTTGCCCGGGTCACGGACCGAGTCGGGGATCAGGAGGAAAGTCGGGTGGGGAGGAAGGGGTCGGGGATGTTCTTCGAGTACGGCCAGGACGCCCTGAGGGGTTGCGGTATCGCTGACGGCGCGCAAGAGGTCGGGGTGCGTCTCCTCGACCGGCCAGCCTGCGGCGCGTATCGCCTCGACGAGCGACCGTCCGCGTTCGTTCAGGTTGGCGGCGTAGAGCGCGAAGCGGAACGGCCAGCCCGAGGCGAGGGCTTCCTCCACCAGACGCACGCCCTCGATGACGAAGGCGCGTTCTTTGCGCCGTGCGCGCGGACGCCGTTGCAGGGCGCGCACCAGTTTAAGCCTGGGATTGTGCGGCGAAGTAATCATCCCATGCCTTGAGGAACGCTTCCACGGTCGGGCGGTCGTAGAGGGTCAGGCGCACCAGATGGAGGGGGGAATCGGGGTGGGCAGCGAAGTAGGCGCGCACGGCCTCGAAGATCACCCTCGCGGCGCGCCCTTTGGGGAAGCCGAAGATGCCGGTGGAGATGGCAGGGAAGGCGATGGATTCCAGGCCCAGGCGTTCGGCCAGGGCGAGGGAACCGCGGATGGCGGCGGCGAGTTTGGCGTCTTCATCGCCCTCGCCCCACACCGGCCCGACGGCGTGGATGACGTAGCGACAGGGCAGGTTCCCGCCGCCGGTGTAGGCCGGTGCCTCGTGGGAGACCGGGCCATGCTCGCGCACCCAGGCGTTGCTCTCGCGCTGGATGATCGGTCCGCCGCGACGGGCGATGGCCGCCGCGACGCCCCCGCCGTGTTGCAGGTAGGCGTTCGCGGCGTTGACGATGGCATCCACTTCCTCGCGGGTGATGTCGCCCTGGACAATCTGGAGAACCTGCCCGGAGGGAAAACGGTGCTCTTTGATGGGGGTACTCATAGGTATATTTTACCCTCGCGCCCGAGTTTTGCCCCGGTGCGTGGTTCTGGTCATGCTTGCTTTGCTCGCCCGGCGGATGAAGCGCGAGGCCCTGATGAGATTGTCCTGCGGCGGTTGCTTCTCAGGTGTGGTTGCCGGAAGGGCGAACGACGCGCACAAATTTCCTCTTCCCCACACGCAATACGCCGGGGCCGGGGAACGGTGCCAGAGGGTCTTCGAGGGGCTTCCCGTCCAGGCGGACTCCGCGCTGCGCGACCAGCCGCCGCCCTTCGGAGCGGCTACCTACCGTCCCGGTTGCCATGAGCACATCGAGCACGGTCTGCCCTTCCTGAAGGGAATAGGTTGGCATGTCCTCCGGGACCTCGCCTTTCTGGAAAAGGCGCACGAAGGCGCGCTCGGCGGCTTCGGCGGCCTCATCGCCGTAGAAGATGCTGGTAATCTCGCGGGCCAGTTTCATCTTGGCATCGCGCGGGTGCAGTTCACCGGATTCGACCTGCGCCTCGAGCGCCGCGATCTGTGCAGGAGTCCAGCGCGTCACCAGGCGGAAGTACTTCCCCATGACGAAATCGGGGATGCTCATCACTTTGCCGTACATGTCCTCGGCGGTGGTGTTGATGGGGATGACGTTGCCGGTGGACTTCGACATGCGTTTCACGCCGTCTGTGCCGGGCAGGATGCCAACGATAATGCCGACCTGAGGTCTCTGCCCCATGGCCTCCTGCAACTTTCGTCCGGCAACAATGATGTTGAACAACTGGTCTGTGCCGCCTACCTGCACGTCGGTCTGCATGGCGACAGCGTCATATCCCTGCATCAGGGCATAGTAGGTTTCGTGAAGGAAGATCGGCTCGCCGGCCTTCAGTCGTTTGGCGAAGTTCTCGCGCGCCAGGAATTGTTGCACGGTGAAATGCTGCCCCATGCGGATCAAGTCTAGCAGGGTGAGTTTGGAGAGCCACTCGCCGTTGTAGCGGATGATGGTCTTCTCACGGTCCAGGACGCGAAAAGCCTGCTCGGCGTAGGTGCGTGCGTTTTCGGCGACCTGCTCCTCGGTCAGGACGGGGCGGGCTTTGTTCTTGTCGGAGGGGTCGCCCACGAGGGCGGTGTAACTGCCAATCAGGAATGTCACCTCGTGGCCCAGGTCCTGGAACTGACGCAATTTGCGCATGGTGATGGTGTGTCCCAGATGGAGGTCGGTGGAGGTGGGATCGTAGCCGCAGTAGACGCGCAGCGGTCGTCCCGTCTTTTCGGACTCGATCAGGCGTTCGCGCAGTTCGCGCGCCATGGCCTGTTTGAGTTCCTCGTCGCCGTATTCGGTACCCTGCATCAACAGTTCCACTTGTTCGTCAATGTTCATGGGAGCCTCCATAAAAAAGTACGCATCACGTTTTGCGTCCGTGATGCGTCAGGTGCGGAACGCAAAACGTGCCTCGCTCAGAGGCGGGAATAATAATAGCCATCGCTCGTTTTCTCGCGCAAATGCAGGCCGCTGGCCTGGAGAATGGTGTTCAGAATCTCGTCGCCGGCCGCAAAGCCAATACGCCCCACGACCTTCTTTTCATCGCCGACCTCGCCCAACGTTCGGAAGAAGAAGTGCGTCTGCTCGCCGAGTACCTCCACAACGTTGCCCCATTTCGTGGGGGATACGGAGAGCGCTTTGATCTGAGGCCAGGTCAGGCGCACGTGGCGCAGACCGTTCTGATATTCCACGCCCTGCGCATCCAGGCGGATGAGGGTGCGCCGGTCCATCCAGTTCCCCAGGGAGATGCTCAACGCCGAGAGCGCCAACAACCCGACGAATAGCCAGACGAAGAACGGCGCGCTTCCCACCTTGCTTCGGAGGAACAGAGCGCTCAGGCCGCTCAAGATGGCGAACGACCAGGCAATGATCTCCCCGCGCCGGGGCGCTACCTCGGGGCGAAATTCACGCGGCTGCACATCCATAGCCTTGTTCTCCAGACGTACATTATACAACATCCTTTGAATTCTCTGCCTCTGCTCGCTTCCGCGCGCGGCGTAGCCAAAGCCTTGCCCTGAGGCAGTCGAAGGGCCTGCTCTGAACAGATGTGCCCGTCGCTTTTCCAAAGTATCCTGTTATATCCACCGTATCAGTTGCCCCGAAGTGGTTGCATATTCTATTGCTATAGTGGACTGAACAACAAAAAACTTCATTTTGCAGGCAAAGCGAGGGCGTACTGATTTCCAGGTGAACGCCGTACGAAAATCCTGCGCACTCGGCAAACATAC
>RFJH01000221.1 GCA_003694975.1 Anaerolineae bacterium
ACCGCCCAACACGCGGGGAAAGTGAAAGTCTCTCGCAAGAATCATCAAGTCGTCATCACTTACGAGAGGCGCGAGGAGAAGGAGTACGAAATTCCTACCACTGCCCGTCTCCTGGTTCGCGAGGGAGAACACGTAGAAGCAGGCCAGGCGCTGACCGAAGGTTCCCTCAACCCCCACCGCATCTTGCGCATTCAGGGACGCGAGGCCTGTCAGTTATACCTGCTGAGCGAGATTCAAAAAGTCTATCGCTCACAAGGGCAAAACATCCACGACAAACACTTTGAAATCATCATCCGCAAGATGATGTCCAAAGTACAGGTCACGCGCCCAGGCGACACGGACTACCTGCCTGGCGACCTGGTAGACCGCCTTGAGATACAGCAGGTCAACGAGCACCTGCTCTCTCAGGGCAAGACCCCAGCCCGCTTCGTGGAAATCCTCCTGGGTGTGACCAAGGCTTCCCTCAGCACGGATTCGTTCCTCTCCGCCTCCTCGTTCCAGCACACAATCAAAGTGCTGGCACAAGCCGCTATCTCCGGCGCGACCGATCCGCTCTATGGCCTGAAAGAGAACGTCATCATCGGCAAGTTAATCCCTGCCGGAACAGGTTTCTCACCAGAACGATACCGCGCCGTGGTAGAAGCAATGACTCCACCCCTGCTCAAGAAAGCACAACAACCCACCCCGGAATCTTCCACGGACGAGGAATCCCCAACGGACACACCGGAAAGCACAGCAGCGGACTGACCACATCTCAGAACACAACGGGCACAGGAGCGGGCACTTTTCGCCCGCTCTTTGTTTTCCGAAATCTCCCCACCCAACCGCCACCCGAAACGTTACTCCTTGACGGCTTCTTTATTCTGTTTTAAGATAGGCGCAGATTTTTAGAACAAAATTGCGATTCGACCTCACTCGAGGAG
The DNA here is from genome assembly GCA_003694975.1 of Anaerolineae bacterium. GTDB lineage: Bacteria > Chloroflexota > Anaerolineae > Anaerolineales > Villigracilaceae > J097. The sequence continues at coordinate 924 of RFJH01000221.1, forward strand.
GGGGAAGCAATTTGTAACGAGGAGACCTCTAGATGGAAGTTGGCTTTGTGCGCACCATTGACATTGAAAAAGAGATGCAGCAAGCCTATCTCGATTACGCCATGAGCGTGATCGTCTCGCGCGCCTTACCGGACGCTCGCGATGGCTTGAAACCCGTCCAGCGGCGCATTCTCTACGCCATGTATGATATGGGCCTGCGCCCGGATAGCAGTTACAAGAAATCTGCCCGCATTGTCGGCGAGGTATTGGGGAAATACCACCCCCATGGTGATGCCTCAGTCTATGACGCGATGGCACGTATGGCCCAGGATTTCACCATGCGTTGCCCTCTCGTGGACGGTCAGGGCAACTTTGGCTCGGTAGATGGCGACCCTCCCGCCGCCATGCGCTACACCGAAGCCCGCCTGACGCGTCCCGCCCTGGACATGCTGGCGGACATCAATAAGGACACGGTGGATTTCGTCCCCAACTTTGACGATACGCTCACCGAACCTTCCGTCCTCCCCGCTGCTTTGCCCAATCTCCTCATCAACGGTGCAACCGGCATCGCCGTCGGCATGGCAACGTCCATCCCCCCTCACAATCTGAACGAGGTGATCGACGCGCTCATCTACATGCTCGAGCACTGGAGCAAACTGGATGATATCTCTGTGGATCACCTGATGCGTTTCATCCAGGGGCCAGACTTCCCAACCGGTGGCGTAATCCTCCGGGAAAAGGGGGAGGGCGGCCTCAGAACGGCTTACGGGACGGGGCGCGGACGCGTCACGGTCCGCGCACGAGTTCACGTTGAAGAGATGGAACGCGGCAAGTCCAGAATCATCGTCACAGAGTTGCCATACACGGTCAACAAGTCCGGCCTGATCGAACGCATCGCCGAACTGACGCGCGAAGGGCGCCTTGAGGGCATTACCGATCTACGCGACGAATCCGACCGCCAGGGAATGCGCATCGTCATTGAATTGAGCAAGAATGCCGACCCGGAGAGCATCCTCGGCGAACTCTACCGACGCACCCCTATGCAAAGCACATTCAGTATCATCCTGCTCGCGTTGGTAGAGGGAGAGCCGCGACTGCTCAGCCTGAAGCAAGCCTTGCGGGTGTACCTGGAACACCGGCTGACGGTCATCCGCCGCCGCAGTGAGCATGACCTGGCACGCGCCCGTGAGCACGCCCATGTCCTCGAAGGGCTACTCACAGCGCTTGACCATCTCGACGAGGTGATTAGCCTGATTCGCAACGCACCAGACGTGGAAAAGGCACGCGGTCGCTTACGCCGCAAGTTCAAATTGAGCCAGGCCCAGGCAGATGCGATTCTGGCAATGCAATTGCGTCGCCTGGCCGCCCTGGAGCGCAAGAAAATCAAAGCCGATTACAAAGAGACCCTCGCCCTGATCCGCCATCTGGAAGGTTTGCTCAAGTCGCCGCGCAAGATGCGCACGGTGGCCGCCGAGGAACTCTTGAAAATCAAAGAGGCTTACGGCGACCGTCGCCGCACACAGATCGTGCATTTGGGAAAAGGCAAAGGAAAGAAAGCCGCCCTGACGGTTGGACAATTGCTCCCCATCCAGACGGTCTGGGTAAGCATAACCGCCGACGGCCTGGTCTCCCGCACACCGGACGAAAAACCACCGCGCCGGAGCGGCAGCGCGGCGCCGCGTCACTTGGTAAAAAGCAGTACGCGGGATACGCTCTATCTGGTCTCAACGCGCGGCCGAGCCGCGGCTGTGCCCGTCCATACGCTGCCGGAGGTGGAGAAACCCACCGAAGGCACTCCCTGGCATAAACTCTCCTCTCTCAGCAGCACAGAAGAGGTGGCTGCTGCTTTCGCGTTGCCTCCCCACAAGGATTTGCCCGAAGAGACCTACGTCCTGACGGTGACACGCGGCGGCATGGTGAAAAAAAGCCCTGTGAGTGAGTTGCCCGGTCCCTCGGCACACTCCTTCACGCTGGCGCGTGTCAACGACGGAGATGCTCTGGGCTGGGTATTGCTGACGGACGGCCAAAAGGAACTGCTTCTCGTCACGGCGCACGGCATGGCAATTCGTTTTAAAGAAAGCGACGTACGCCCAATGGGATTGGTGGCAGCGGGTGTAAGTGGTATCAAGTTAGGAGTCGGCGACGAGGTGGTCGGAGCAGAGGTATTGCCACAACAGGGAGAGGTCTTTTTGATCACATCGGACGGCAAGGGCAAACGCGTGGCGCCGAAAGAGTTCCCCGTCCAGGGACGTTATGGCAAAGGCGTGATCGCCTGGTCACTGCCGGAAGGGACGCGGATCGCGGGGATGACCATCGGCAAAGGCACGCTGGTTGCCACACTGCACTTACGTCGCGCCGCTCCCAAGATGGCGCGCCTGGACACTGCTCCTACACGGCGCAGGGCAACAACGCGCGGTGGAACGGTACTCGAGGTTCGCCCCGGCGATACTGTCCTCACAATCAGTACTCCCTGGCATATGGAAAAATTCATAAAGAAGCGCAAGGCAAAGAAAGGTGACTCTCCCCGAAAGAGGAAATCTGGCAGCAAGAAGTGATCGCACATCTTCTGTTGCTCTCTTGTTAATTGCTGCAAGTCAACCAGGAACAAGCCCCTCCGCGAAAATGGCGGACGGGGTTTGTTTCTTTACGATAAGTCCCAAACAGTTTCCCGACATACTTATGGCAAACTGGCATAAATCGCATAGAACGATGCAGTTCGCCTTATTTTTCTGTGATTGCAGATCAAACTCCACCAAATGCAGAGTCGCAAGACAGACCGCTCAGGTTGTTGGGCGGAGAAACCCCCTACCAGGATGGAGGCAATCAAATGAAAAAGAAACGGGTAGCGTTCATTGCGATACTTGTGCTGATCTTGATACCTGCCTGCAATCTGCAAGTCGCTCAGAGCAACCCACCTTCGCCAGTGCCAGGATCGTCTCAGCAAGGGCAAGGAGGCGGAAGTACTCCTACGCAGCCCGCTCCTCCCACCAGCATAGTCCTTCCTCCACCTCCCACGTCTTCAAGTAGCCGCTCCTCATCGGGCGGTAACGCGCCCACGAGCAACAGTGGTGGCTCAAGCAGTTCCTCGGGCAGCCAGGGGTCTTTGACGGTCAATGTCCAGGCTTCGCCGACCACCGTCTATTACGGTGCATGCTCCGGCCAGCCGACCGTTGTGCAAGTCCAGGCGCGCGTCAGCGGTGTATCTCAATCGCAAATCGCGGGCGTGAGACTTATTCGGGAGTATTACCGAGGGCAGTATGCCCTGGATGTCCCTCAAAACGCGCCCATGATGTGGGATGCTCAGGCGCAGGCGTTCGTCGGCTGGGTGGACGTACAGCAGCCCAACGAAGCGGATATCCGTCTGAACGGTCAGAAGGGAAGGGTAGAAGTGACCGTCAACGTCTCCTTGAAAGATGGACGGTACGTGGCAAGCAAGCCGATTCCTGTTAACGTAGAGCCATGCACTACTCTTGGGCCGCCTATTCCTCCACCCTCGGTGATGATCCAGGCCGTGAACACCAATCCGGATGTTTCGTATTACGGCAACTGCCAGAGCGGCGAGACAACCTGGGTGTATATTGAAGTGGTGGTAGATAATATTGAGGCCGTGAGTTCTGCCACTCTGCGCTATGAGTACGGCTCAGGCACGGTATCTCCGATGGGGTACAGTCGCTCGGCACCGATGTACCGCGCTCAAGGAATTGGAAATTACACCGCCTTCCTCGATTTCGAGCAGGAACTTACCGCTAACGATAGTTTTGACTGGGTCGAATACGTGGTTGACATCACCACCATAGACGGCCAGACGATATCCAGTCAACCGCAGACGTATTCGTTGACGAAATGTTATGCCGCCCCTGCGAATCCGCCACAAATTCTATATTTCTACGCTCTTAACGACAACGATCAGGTCATGGAGGGCTCGGCCATTGTACTCCGTTGGGAGACCGAGAACGCGACCTGCGGTGTGTTCCTCAATGGAGATGCTGTCAATGAAGACGAGCCAAATGAATATTCCCCCACTGTCGCACCGTTTGGCATGGTCGGAGAAACGTTGACCTTCACCTTGCAGGCATGGGGCGGTGATTGTACCAACCCGGTGGTTGAACAACAAAGTGTCACCCTGACCATCACTGCCCAAAACACCGGTGACCCGCCGCAGATTCTATATTTCTATGCCCTCAACGACAACAATGAAGTGATGGAGGGTTCGGCCGTTGTACTCGCCTGGGAGACCGAGTACGCCATCTGTGGTGTGTTCCTCAACGGCGAGGCGGTCAATGAAGATGAGCCAAACGAATACTCGCCCACTGTTGCACCGTTTGGCATGGTCGGAGAAACGCTGACCTTCACTCTGGAAGCGCGAGGCGGCGATTGCACCAATCCTCTCGTTGAACAACAGAGCATCACCCTGACCATCATTTCCCAGGATGGTTAACCCCCTTTCACACCCACAGATGCCACAAAACGCGCCGGTTCCCTGGCGGAGATCGCCACTCGCCGTCTGGTTACCGGGCATCGCACCTTTCCTGGGCTTCAAGGAATAGGGATGACTTTGGAGAGGGGTGTGGTAGTTATTTCACAGGGGCGGTTGCTCTCATTTTCAGCGGTGAACCGCTCCAGGGGGCTTATGGTGCTGGTCATCTGTTCACCCATTGCTTCCGGAATGGCTGTATCCACTGCGCCTCATATCTGACCGAGGCCAACAACGCTCGTTCCTGCCTGGTAGAATTCAGTTGAAACAAGGTCATGTTCTCTGGCTACCCCTCTCCAGGGAGCAACACGATGACAGGAAATCACCAACGAAACATCACCCTCGCGGCCATCCAAATGGACGCCACCTTCGCGCCACTGAGCGATCGCCTGCAACGGGCCGACGCATTGGTTGCTCAGGCCGCCGCCGGCAGAGCAGACCTCGTAGCCCTGCCGGAACTCTTCAACACCGGTTATATCTATAGTGATGACCTCGTCCGGCGCGCCGAGGACATCCATGGTCCTACCGTCTCCTGGATGCGGGAAAAGGCTGCGCACCACGGAATTCATCTGGCAGGCAGCCTTTTGTTACGCGAAAAAGGTCAGGTGTACAACGCTCTGCTGCTCGTTGCGCCGGACGGACGCGTCTGGCGCTACGACAAGTCGTACCCCTGGGGCTGGGAACGCGCCTGTTTTCGCGGTCGCAAAGGAATAACCGTCGCCCAAACCGACCTGGGCGACATCGGCCTGATGATTTGCTGGGATGCGGCTCATCTCAACCTGTGGCAACAGTACAGTGGCCAGGTGGACCTGATGCTCATCTGCAGTTGTCCTCCCGATGTCACAAACCCCACATTCGCCTTCGATGCCGGTCAACCCATCGCCCTGGACGACTTCGGGATGTTGGGCCGCACGCTCAAAGATACGGGACGCCTCCTGTTTGGCGATATGGTCAACCAACAAACCGCCTGGCTGGGCGTGCCCACTCTCCAAACCACCGGCACAGGGCGACTACGAACACCCCTACCCAATGGCTTCTGGTCACTGCTGGCGTTCCTCCCAATGGCCCCAAAACTGGCGCGTTATCTCCGCCGGGCAAAGAGCGTTTCGCTGGAGTGCGATTTCATCCCCGGTTGTAAGATTGTGGACCACCTGGGACAAGTACGAAGCGAACTGCCGGAGGCACGCGGCGAAGCGCTGACCCTGGCCGAGGTCTCCCTCCCTCCGGTCAAAGCCAGGCCCAGGGCGCCTCAACCGAAGTCTCTCTTGCCCGGCATCGCTTACCTCGCCTCCGATGTCATCCTGCCCTTGCTGATGAGGTCGGTCTATCGTGCCGCCCTGCGACAGACAAACAGAACCTCCACGGCGGAGTTTTACCAAGTGTGACGCAGCCCATCGAACCGCAGCAAGTGAGGCTGCTATTGTGACTCAGCAGCGGTAGCAGTGACTGCACAATCACCACCGCACCCACTACTTCCTGCGCACTTCAAAGCCACTTTCGCGGGTGGCACGGGTGCTGTCTGCACTGAAGCACAATCTCGCTTCCTCCCATCCCGAGCAAAACGCGGCGCCAGGGCACCTGTGCTATACTGAATGTATCAGCCCAGTGTTCCTCTTCGGGGATGTTCGCCCCATTTTTTCAAAACGACAGGAGTCCCCCATGGCAAGAAGAGTCTCATCAAACGATGACTATCTGACGCGCGTGCTCAAGCACATCCCCTCCGAAATTATCATGGCCTATGTTTCCATCGAGGGAGTATTGCGCACCGCTTACCGCTCCCAACCATCCATGTTGGAGACCATGCTCTGGGCGTTCAGCATCGTTCTCTTCCTGCTCACGCCGCTATGGCTGTGGCGCGTGATGCACGTGAAGAAAGCCCAGCAACTCGTCCTCTCCACGCTTGCCTTTCCCTTCTGGCTGTTTGCCATGGGGGGGCCTTTCACCGCTCTGGACTGGTACCAACCAGCCTTGGGCTCCATCGCCCTCCCCTTCTACACGCTGCTGGTGCCGTTGATCACGGGCAGACCGGTCCGATAAGGGGAAACGCGCGATCGCGACAGATCTCAAGCCGCCGTGATTCCCCCATCTACTGGCAATGCCGCGCCGGTAATAAAACTGGCCTCGTCGCTGGCCAGGAACAGGATCGCCTGAGCCACTTCCTCCGGGGTCGCAATGCGTCCGAGGGGATGCTTTTCTTCCCACAGGCGGCGCGCCCGCTCCACGTCCCCGAACTGCTCCCAGGCGGTGTGAATCATATCGGTATCCACGCTTCCCGGGCACACGGCGTTGACGCGGATCCCCTCCCTGGCATGATCCAGTGCCATGGAGCGCGTCAGGTTGATTAACGCCGCCTTGGAGGCCGCGTAAGCCGAAGCGCCGGCAAATCCTACCAGCCCCACGTACGAGGCGACATTGACAATGTTGCCGCGACAGGCTCGCAAGGCGGGGAGAGCGTATTTGCTCATCAGGAACGCTCCTTTGACGTTGGTCTCGAAGGTCGCGTCCCATTCTTCTTCGCTGGTCTCCTCCACCGTGCGATTGCGGTAAATAATCCCCGCACAGTTGACCAGGATATCCAGGCGTCCCCACCGTTCCAGGATTTGCCGGACCGCCCGACGACAATCCTCCGCGCGCCGCACATCGCCTGCGAGGAAAATTGCGCCGGGGATGGATTCGGCTGCCCGACGTCCGGTTTCCACGTTGCGGGCGAACAATCCCACGCGCGCCCCCTCCCGCGCCAGGAGACGACTTGTCGCCAGGCCAATGCCGCGGCTGCCACCGGTCACCAGGGCCACCCGATTCTCGAAACGCATAGCACCTCCTCTCTTCCGGATAGCATATCTTGGCAATTATAAGGCAAGCATTACGCGGTAAAATCAGGCCATGTCTCGATACCTGCAATCCCCCCTCTTCCGCTTTTTCGTCGTCCTCCTGATCATCGCGCTTCTGGCGCTCTTCGGCCCGGAGGAGAAATCGTTGGGCGCCAACGTGCGCATCGTTTACCTGCACGGCGCATGGGTGCTGAGCGCTGAGGTCGCCTTTCTCGCCGCCGGGCTGACCGGTCTCCTCGGCCTCCTCACGCGTCGCGCCGCCTTCCATCGCTGGTCCGCCGCGCTGGGGCGCACGGGCATCCTCTTCTGGCTGACTTACCTGCCCCTTTCCCTGTGGGCCATGCAGGCCAACTGGAACGGCCTTTTCCTGGCCGAGCCGCGCTTTCGCCTGGCGCTCATCTTCGCCGTGACCGGAGTCCTGCTCCAACTCGGCCTGTGGCTCTTCAACACCCCCTGGCTGACCTCGGCGGCCAACCTGATTTTCATCATCGCCCTGCGCTACACCTTCTCCCACGCCGCCAACGTCATGCACCCACCGCCCTCGCCCATCTTCAGTTCCGGCTTGTGGCAGATCATCGCCTTTTTCATCCTCTTGAACTTGCTCACCTTGCTGGCGGCCTACTTCCTGACGCGCGCCTGGCTGCGGGTTGCCCATGCGTGAGCGTTCCAGCCCCTACCTCCAACTCCCCCTGATTACGGCCATCCGCGTACTCTTCAATACCGCCTATCGGATGGCCTACCCCTTCCTAGGCGTCTTCGCGCGCGGGCTGGGGGTGGACCTCGCCGCCATGTCCCTGGCGCTCACAACACGCTCGGTCGTTGGAGGAATCGCCCCCCTCCTCGCTCCCGTCGCCGACCGACGCGGTCGCAAGGTCGGGATGCTCCTGGGCATCACCCTGCTCATCGGCGGCTCAGCCCTGGTCGCCTTCTGGCCGACCTTCCCCGCCCTGGCAATCTCCCTTACCCTGACCACCCTCGGCAAGTACATCTTCGACCCCGCCATGCAGGCCTACCTCGGCGACCGCGTGGACTACGAGCAGCGCGGCCTGGTCATCGCCGTCACCGAGATGGGATGGTCGCTGTCGTTCATCTTCGGCATTCCTCTGGCCGGTTTCCTCATCGCCCGGAACGGCTGGGTAGCCCCTTTCCCCCTGATCGCTCTCCTCAGTGCCCTGACCTTCGCCATCCTCTTCCTGACTTTGCCCGAAGACCCGACCCCCACGAACGGGCGCGGCAGCCCCAAACGGAACCTGCGCCTTGTCCTGACCTCCGCCCCGGCCCTGGCCGGACTCTCTCTCGGACTTTGGGCCACGGTCGCCAACGAGGTGGTGAATCTCATCTTCGGGGTCTGGCTGGAGGATTCGCTCCGAACGTGGATCGGGCCCGAAGGATTCGGCGGCGTCCTGGCTTTTCTGAATTTCTTCCGTACCACGCTGGGCTTCGATATCGCCTTGCTCATCCTGGCCTCGATCGTGATCGGCTTCTCGGAACTCGGCGGGGAGAGTCTGGTCGCCATGCTGGCAGACCGTCTCGGCAAGGAGCGCGCCATTGCCCTGGGCCTGGTCGCCAACAACCTCGCCGCGCTACTCCTGCCCCTCCTGGGGACGACCGCCCTGGGCGCACTGGTCGGCCTGTTCCTGTTCTACATCACTTTCGAATTCACACTGGTCAGTATCATCCCCCTGATGACCGAGGTGCTCCCTGAAGCGCGCGCCACGCTGATGGCCTTCAACGTGGCTGCGCTCTCCCTGGGACGTGCCCTGGGCGCGCCTTTGGCGCCGTTCCTGTACCGCTTTGGTCTGCCGGCGGTCGTCCTGGGCGCGGTGTGCTTCAATGTCCTGGCCTTGCTGGCCCTGCGATGGGTACGGCGTCCTCCCAGGCAAGAGGAAGCTCCATGACGATTGCGCTCATCGTCTGCGGCATGCTGCTGGTCATCCTGGGTGGGTTGTGGTTGCTGCCCCCCATGCTTTACGGCGCGCCCTGGGTGCCGACGCGTCTCGAACGGGCACGTCGGGCGCTGCGCCTCGCCAGCCTCCGCCCCGGCGAATGCCTCTACGACCTGGGAGCAGGCGATGGTCGGGTGCTGTTCCTGGCAGCGCGCGAGTTCGGCGCGCGCGCCATCGGGGTGGAGATCAGCCCCTTGCACTGCCTCCTCGCCCGGGTCCGCGCGCGAAGCGAGGGCCTGGAGGATCGGGTGACCATCCGTTGGGGGAACTATCTCCGGGCCGAGATCGGCGCGGCGGATGTCGTCTTTTTATATCTGACCGCCGCGTCCTTGAAACGCCTGCGCCCCTATCTCCTCCAACGGCTGAGACCGGGAACGCGCGTGGTGACCATCTCGGCAGATTTTGAAGGCTGGCAGCCGGTCGCCTGGGACCGAGAGGAGTTGATTTTTCTCTATCGCATGCCCCCTGCTCACGGTGGATGGCAGGCACTGCTGTCAGAGGAAAACGAAACGGGGTTCGGCTGAGCAGTCCGAACCCCGCTTTTTGCGTCACGGGTTGAGAATCGGGATGTAGCGACTTACCGGGTGGCGCGCAATGCGGGCCGGAATTTATACCCGTAAACCAGAAGCCCGCGCTCATCGCCATCGGAGCGCAACCGCCGGGTGACCATTTCCACCGGCATCCCGATTTCCACCGGCTGATCGCCAAGATCGGTCAATTGGGCGGTCACCAGAGGGCCTTCTTCGAGTTTCACCAGGGCCACGGTGTACGGGGCCGTCTCATCGTATCCGCTCGGCGCCTGATAGACAGTGGTGTACGAATACACCTCGCCCCGGCCGCTGAAGGTGTACAACGTCTTGGCCTCGCTCCCACAGGAGGGGCACACGTCGCGCGGGGGGAAGATCTTGGCATCACAATGCGGGCACACTTCACCAACCAGCCCATAACGCTGTTTCTTCAATCTCCAATGGCGTGGAATTTCCATAACCGTTCACTCTCCTTGCATGGGTATTCTGCGGAGCATACTGTACGCCCGGAAGACTCTCAGGAACTATCAGATTTCAGCCCCTACGGCTGAAAGCAGCCAAGGGGCTTTGTGGGCGAAACGGAGATTTTATTGATTTTCGATGGTAATAGGTATGACATGGAGAGCGAAAAGACCTACACGAGAACAAACGGCCAAGCAATAAGCGGAAGGGGTACAAATGCCGGAAGCGGGCGAGATAATCCAGGTGGAAATTGTACGTCACTGGGAGTCAGCGACGCGGTTGTCAGCAATGGAAACAAAAAGCGCAGAAGCCCTGCAGATGAGGAAAGCCGCCAGGCATCCATCCAAATAGCGCGGCCAATGTTGAGAAATTGATGCTCGGCCTTCAACACTCTGTCGCTGGGTATCCGGGCCGATCATTTTGATCTGGGATCGCTCGTCCGTTCACCGCTCTCGTGTGGCCAAAGAATTTCTGGCGCAGTATCCACACATCCAGACCGAATGGTTACCGCCGTATGCTCTGGAACTCAATCCTGAGGAACACTGCGGTGGAAATATCAAGCGCAGGATGCGTAACGGTGTGTACCATTCAAAAGCCAAGACCCGCAAGCAGGACCCGGAGTTCGCTCGCTTGCGAAAACGGCCAGACCTTGTACCGGGTTTCTTTCAACATACGGCATCGAACTTAACCACCTATGGTGAAGACCAATAGGTGGTTTGCATGATGCGTTCATCAGCAAAATGAAAATAGTTTTAGAGAGTCTCGTACACTTCTGCGTCGGCCAGCAGAGCCCCGGCACGGTCCCTCGCCGATAACAAAGGTGGTTGGTTATCAAGCAGAGGCCAGGAGATGTTGATCTCCGGATCATCCCAGCGTAACACGCGCTCCCATTCAGGAGCGTAAAAGTCCGTTGTCTTGTATTGCACTTCAGCCCATTCGCTTAATGTGTAGAAACCATGAGCGAAGCCGGGAGGAACCCATAGCATCTGGCGGTTCTGGGCTGAGAGGTGACGACCAACCCACTGCCCAAATGTGGGCGAGCGGCGGCGCAAGTCTACGGCAACATCGAAAATCTCTCCTATCACCACGCGGATCAGTTTTCCTTGTGCATGACGGATTTGATAGTGCAGACCGCGCAAGGTCCCGCGACGCGATCCGGAGTGATTGTCCTGGACAAAGATAGTCGGCAGGCCAGCCTTAGCAAAACGTTCCGCCTGGAAAGTCTCCATGAAGAAACCGCGCTCGTCCTCGAAAACGCGCGGCGTGATGACCAGGACATCGGGGATGGCAGTTGGTTCAACGTTCATTTTGACATACCCCTTGCACTTTCCAATACATGGATAATTTCCTCGGCAAGTTGGCTGCCTACAATGGCATGACCATGGACATTCCAATGGCCGGAGAAAGGGGATGTGTTCCCAAAGCCGATTGGGGAAATCCCTTTTTGCAAGGAAGCGTTGAAAGCCTCATCCAGGCGTACGACGTGCCAGTCGGCATGAGATTCGAGGGTAGAGATGAGTCGCCAATCCTCTTTCGTGTATTTGAATCGAAGGGTTGTGCGATCGAATGTGGGCCTGATAATAAAGATAATTGGGATTTGGCCGTATTGCGCCTCAAGCATGCCGATTTCTTGCCTCAGGATGTCCGTCGAGTCAATTTCCCCCCAGGCATCCTCTGATATAGAGAGTTGAATTTCCTCTCTTTCCCTTCTTTCCCCCTCTCGCAGGCGGATGGTTTTCACTATCGAGAGGTTGGTGAGATCTGTGAAGAAAAGAAGGGGAAATGAGACGATGCGTTGTTGGTGCGTGAAGTGAGAGCCTTTATTTTTGTTTTTTTGCAGGGTAAGCGTGCCGTCTGTTTCCAGAGCGAAATAGAAAGGCTTGGTGACATCTAGAATGCCAGGACTCAGGAAGTCTACCCTCCCTGCCTGAATAACTATCAGACGAGGTGAGTACTCTCCTATAAGTTCCGGAGCGATGCCAATATAGTAGGGCAATGATTGTCCCATATAGCCAAAATTCTTGAGATCCAGTTCCCATCCCTGGGCGCGGAGTGTTCTTTCGGCAACGGAGGTATAGTTCCGCCACCAGGGAACCTGTCGAGCATGGGTGTACGAATCGCCGAGCACAATGATGACCTCTCCATCGGAATAGGGGCTGGCAATTTCATAGTTTTTTTCGTAACGGATAATGCCATACCCCTCTCGTGCGTAAATCTCAATACCACCCCCATCGATCCGTGTCTTCAGAGGAGGAACATACATGACAAGAAAGCGCGTGGCGAACTCGGTGAGAATCATGAATCCCACCAGCCATCCGGTGGCCAGGACACAGTATTTGACCCGAGAGAAGCATTTGTCTACCATCGCATTGATCTCAATCAAAACTGAAAGTAGATGAAAGGATTCACCTGGGTAGGGAAGAAGAGATATACCCAGAGATACTCGGTGATGAGCAGGGGAATCGCATAAGGTTTCTCAATCGTCAGCGGAGGAATGCGATATTCCAGGCGCCGCATGATCAGGCCACCGATCACAATAAGAGGGACGAACACCAGAGCAGGTGCATATAGCCAATGAATACCTCCTGGGGAGAGGAAGAGCAGTTTTTTGAGGATGATTCGCGAAGTCATAAAGGATGGAGAACGGAAAAAAACCCATGTCACGGTGACAAGAACGAACACACTCAGTGCCTTAACCCAGGCGAGGGGGCGCTGCCAGGGAGTTGACGGCGGGCGTCTACCCCGCAGGAGACGTTCCAGGGCCAGGTAGAGACCATGTAGCCCTCCCCAGATGACAAAGTTCCAACTCGCTCCATGCCAGAGTCCTCCCAGGAGCATGGTAATCATCAGATTGGTGTAGGTACGCAGTTTGCCCTTTCGGTTTCCTCCCAGAGGGATATAAAGATAATCACGAAGCCAAGTGGAGAGAGAAATGTGCCAACGTCTCCAGAACTCGCTTAACGATTGGGCAGTATACGGCAGGTTGAAGTTCATGGGAAGTTCGAAACCAATGGCCTTTGCCACGCCGAGGGCCATATCTGTGTAACCTGAGAAGTCGAAATAAATCTGGATAGAGTACGCGAGAACGGCTACCCAAACCGAGGCGGGTGAAAAGATGCCAGGATCGGCAAAGATGGTATCTACTCCCACAGAGAGACGGTCTGCAATGAGTACCTTTTTGATCAATCCCTGAGCGAATAACTGCGCGCCGGCTATCAGGTTGGCCAGGTTGATTTTTACTCCGCGTTCCAACTGGGGTAGGAACTGGCGGGCGCGCATGATGGGACCGGCGACCAGGCGCGGGAAGAAGGTGATGAAGACGGCGTAGTCCAACAGCGAATTGGCCGGATGGGTATCTCCCCGGTAGACGTCAATGACATAACTTAGGGTCTCGAAGATGTAGAAGGATATCCCGATGGGAAGAATGATGTGCACGCTTTTCAGCGTCCATCCCAGAGGGGAAAAGAGGTGGTCCAGGTTTTCGATAAAGAAGTTCAAGTATTTGAAAACAGAAAGGATACCCAGGTTGGTGACTATGCTAAAGGTTAGAAACACTTTTCGATGGTTGATGTTTTCCGATTGAGCCAGGAACCTGGAGATGTAGTAATCCATCACAGTCACCACAACCAGGAGTCCCAGGAAGCGCCAATCCCAATAGGCATAGAATATGCAGCTGGCGGAAAGGATGATAATCTTGCGTAAAAAGGGAGAACGCACGAGGAACAGGAGGCTAAAAACTCCTGCAAACAGGTAGGCAAATTCAACCGAGACAAAGTTCATGGATCAACCACCAAAGTGGGGCGTCGGTTGTCAAGATAGTTGGGAGAAGGAGAATAGGAAGGGATTTGATCATTGATGATGGCTTCATAGCACTGTGCCACGGCGTCCCAATTGTACCAAGACGCGCGTTGGAGAAGGGTTTCGCGTCGCGGGGGGGATTGCAATGCCTTGATCAAGGTTTGAGGTAACGTAGCGAGTGTGAAGTAGATTCCAGCCTCACCCAGCACCTCACGGGTAAAAGGAACATCTATAGCGAGGACGCGAGGGGCTGTGACCAAGGCCTCGAGCAGAGCCGGGTTCGTTCCACCCACTGAGTTCCCATGCACATAGGCAAAACAGTGAGTGCGCAAAGTGGTCAGAAGGCGAGGATCATAAGTGGCCGGTAGCACCTTGACCCCCCCCTTCCCAGAAAGAGCCTTGAGCCTCAGTGCATAACGGTTGGCTTTCTGGAAACCGACCGCGACGTAGTGGAATCCTTTTTCATGCAGGCGGCTTGCAATGAATGCTTGAGCAATCTCCAGAGGCAGGTTGTCAGGTTCAAACCGTGTGATCTGGAGAAAATATTTTTCCTTTTCCAAACCATATTGTTGCAGAATGCGCTTCGCCTCCTCCTCACTCACAGAGGGGCTTCCGGGAACTCCATAAGGGATCAAAAAAGAACGACGGCCAAACCGCTTTTGGTAATAGGCTTGAATGGCTTTTGAGTCCGAGATGAGACGAGGAGCGATGTGGCTGAGCAGGAGAGAAACGGCAAAGTAATAGGCCTTGAAGGGCCAGGTCCACTTCTTACGTCGCCATTCCAGCCCATCGGTGTTGACGGTGAAGGGAATACCGCTCAGGAGCGTCAAAAGGATGCCGGGGAAGTTGGCATTGTTGAACCAAAAGACATGGTCATATTCTTTACGGTGGCGAAGAAGATACCAGCCGGTTTGGAAGGCAGAGAGGAACGTCTCCAGACGTGGATTATGTGCTCCTCGAACATAGATCAGGCGCCTCCCCTCATGTTCTGGAACGATAGCAGAGGAATGGGAAAGGCGGCAAAACACATCGCAGGCGTACCCTTTAGTCACCAGGCGACGTGTGATTTCGTCCACGGCGGTCTCAAATCCCCCATAATTGGCCGGCAAGCCGCGTGTACCGCAGAAGGCTACTCGACGCTTCTCGGGGCTGGGTTTGCTATCCGATGGCATAGTTATTAAGCCGGCGCTCTCCAGTGGGCTACAAGACGCAGTTTCCCATCCAGGTATGCCTGCCGCGTTGCGCTGCGACGTATCTTTCCACTGGTAGTTTTTAGTATGGTGCGTGGCGGGATAAGCGCTACACCATGGGCGCGCAGGCCGTGATTCTTCGCGATGGCCATGCGAATAGCTTTAATGACTTCATCCCATCCGCCATTCGGTGGTGAATCCTCTCTCACCTCCTGAACGACGTACAAATGCTCACTTGTATCGTCGCGTACGGCGAAGGCTGCTCCGCATCCAGGGCGTACTGCAGGGTGGCTTTTCTCGACGGTGAGTTCGATATCTTGTGGATAGAAGTTACGTCCCTGGACGATGATCATATCTTTGATACGACCGGTAATGTACAGGTCACCATTGAGCAAGAAACCCAGATCTCCTGTGCGCAGATAAGGCCCTTCCCCATTGTCCGTGTAGGCATGGAAGGCTTCTTTTGTTTCTTCGGGTCGATTCCAGTATCCCATGGCAACACTATCGCTCCGCACCCAAATCTCACCAACCTCGTCGGGTGCGCACAATTGTTTTGTCTCCGGATTGACAATACGGATATCGGCACCGATCTCGCTTTTACCAACACTGACAATATCATAATGGTTTGGTGTATCATGACTGACCAGACGGATACGATTTCTCTCCAACTCTGAAGAGTCTAGGCATGCATAGGTGATTTTATCGTCCAGGCGTTGTGCAGACACCTTCACGGTCGCTTCGGCCAAGCCGTAACCTCCCTTTTGGGCGTAGGGCGACAGGCCACATTCTTTGAAACTTTTCCAAAACTTTTCCACCGTCTCAAGTCGAATTGGCTCAGCCGCATTGATGAAAACATCAACCGTACTCAGATCAATCTCTCTTTTCTCCTCTTCCCGGATTTTGCGGCAACACAACTCATAAGCAAAGTTCGGCCCTGCTGTATGAGTTCCTCTGTACTTTGTGATTGCCATAAGCCAGTTCAGGGGACGCTTAAGGAAAGTGAGAGGAGACATAATGTAACATTTGGCTCCAACGTAGAGGGGGGTCAGTAAGCCATAAATCAATCCCAGGTCGTGGAAGATGGGCATCCAGGTCACCATGACCGTGCTCTCGTTAAAACCCAATCCGGCTCGGATATCTTCAATTGTCCTCAACAGATTATAGTGAGAGATCATGACGCCTTTAGGAATACTGGTTGAGCCTGATGTGTATTGGAGGAAGCATAGGGTGCCCGCTTCGATATCAGGATCATGCCATTGCGATGCGTTTTCCAGGTCGATCTCTTCATGAAGGATCACTTTGATTCGGGCAAATTTACGATTTTTTTTCAAGAAGGAAGATATTCCCATTCTCTCGAAGACATCTTTTGTGGTGCAGGCGATATTTACTTTGGCATCCGTGACAATGCCTATCAAGCGCGAGACAGCATGTTCGCGGTAAGGGATGGAGGAAGGGACGGCGACGGCTCCCGCATACATGCATCCCATGAATGCGACGAGAAATTTCAGGCCGGAAGGGTATAGGAGAAGAACTCTGTCACCGTTCTTGAGCCCTTGTGCAAGCAAATGAGCAGCGAATGCTTGTGCCTGTTGGTCTAACTCTTTCCAGGTTACCTGGGAGGAGACATCGATCCCGTTTTCGAGGTAGGCAAAGGCCATCTCATGTGGCCTGTCTTTTGCATGTTGGTGCAACACTTGGTAAAGAGAGACTACGGAATCTATCATTTATTCACCTCTCGGGCGATACGCATCGCGATTTGGTTTAAAGTATCCATGGCATCTACCGTCAGGTCGGCATCGGGGATATACACACTGAACTCAATCTCAGCAAAGACCCCAATCTGAGCCAACGAAAACGAGTCCATTAGCCCACTGGTGATGATTGGTTCGTCATCTTGCAAGGGGTAATCGGGGTTGTTGAGCAACTCTGTGCAGATGAAGGTTCGTAGTTTTTCTTTGATTTCGGTAATTTCCATGACTCAAAACTCCTGGTAGATGAAAGGTGCACCCACCTCCGCGCGTGTGGCCAGGAAAAGCGCCAGGATGACAAACGCAAAGACAAGAGATTGTGCCCAGCGCGGCCACTGCAGGAAGAAAACATCATCTTGGGTCCTGTACTGGCCCCAGTCAAGGGACAGCGACAACAAAAATGCGAGAAGAGGGCTCAGAATTTTGTTTACCTTGAGAAGGGTTGCCGGTCCCCAGAGAAAGAGGTGTGACCAGAAACTTATTGTCTCCGGGACTTCAAGCCGGAACGGTGGTCCAATGATCAAGGCGATCAGCATGATGAAAGCGAAATGGCGCAACGCAGTGCTTAGACGGGGCAAATGGGCAGTAGCAGCCCTGACCACGGGACGTTTCAGAGAAAGCAGGCGCTCGATAGCCAGTGCGAGGCCGGTCAGCCCTCCCCATAGTAGAAAGTGCGGATTAATCCCGTGCCATAATCCACTTACCAGTAAGGTGACGACCGGCGGGATGATAATGTTTGGCAAAAACTTCCCACTGGGTTTGCGACGTAGCATAAAGCGACTGAGAGGAAGGAAGACATAGTCTCGAAGCCATTGCGAAAGCGAAATGTGCCATCGATTCCAGAGATCGAGAGCACCGGATGCAAAAAAGGGTTGCCGGAAGTTCTCCGATAGTTCGATACCAAATAGACCGCTTACACCCCGCACAAGAGTAGTGTACCCTGCAAAATCATTATAGATCATAAAGACAAAAGCAATCCACCAGAAAATCAAATCGGGGGCAGGAAATTTTGCCGGAGAATCAAAGAGGCTGCTAGGCAGACTGGCCAGAATAGCGTTTGCGATAACCAGTTTGCGCACCAAACCCACAGCGATGCGGGCGAGACTTTGAGCGAGGGCTTGGTTATCTACAATGCATTTTTCTGTTAACTGAGGCAAAAACGTACGGGCTCGTTCAATTGGGCCGGAGACCAGTTTGGGAAAATAAGCCAGGTAGAGTGCGAAATGTGTAGGGCGTTTGCTGGGAGCAATTTGCCCTTGATAGACATCCAACAGGTAGGAGATTCCTTGCAAGATGTAAAACGAGAGGCCGATTGGCAGAACGATTTTCAAACTGATTGCCGGCAAGGTCAGCATCCGGCTAAGTTGCCAGGCCAGATAATCCAGATACTTGAACAAAAAAAGGGGAAGCAGGTTCAGCGAGAGCCCCAACCACAAGAACCTCTTTGCCAGGTTTGATTTAGCGCGGTGAGGATATTCCAACCTGTGGGCGATCAGATAGTTTGAGACGGTTACCAAGAGGAGGACAAGGACAAAGCGCCAATCCCAAGTCAGATAGAATAGGTAAGAGGCTCCCAGAAGGATCAAAACTTGCTGGCGTGGAAAGGCATAGTATAGAAGGAAGGTCACTATCACGAAGACAGCGAATGGCAGAGAAGTGATGTTTATTGGAGAAGAGAATAATTCACTCATGGGCCTCCAAGAGTTGCGCGGATAGTCCTTTCTCCACGAGTTGGTCCGCGAGCCATTGGCTGAACACCTTGGCGCCAAACTGGTTCATATGTCTCAGGTCGAGCCATCCGTTTTCAGGGATGGAGACTATGCCGTAGGAGGGGATAAAAAGATCTCCGTGCATATCCGTCAAACGGCTCATCATCGCCAGGAACTCATCGTGCTTTTGTTCAGAGAGAATATAGGCATAAGGAGAAAAGGGAAGTTCAACGGCAACGATGGGGATATCGCTAACGAGCAGTTCTTCGAATTGCGCAACCTCGGGAGGTTCCAGCGCTACCTGAGCGATACGCCCCATGGGGCTTTGTTCCAATTGATTTTTGGCTTGTTCCTCAGGCAAATCTTCCAAAGAGGCCAGCCATTTTTTCAGCGGGCCGAAATCCATTGTCTCGGAGGATGGCAAAAAGCCATTCTCTAGAGTGTTTTCAAAAGGATTCCCCAACCGATCCATTCCTCTCTCTGGAAAGAAAAACGCCCTACGCCATCCCAGGTAATAGCGATAGGCGTAAGAATACTCGATGACTAAGCCATCCAGGGTTATGCGATGGGCATAGTGGTATTGGAACCAGGGGGAGAGTCGAATATTTTTGTTTCCATGTCCTCCTCTTTGGGTATCGAAATCCACCATACTGATTCCTACAACGACCAATTGGGGACGATATTCCTCCGCCAGCGCTATTGCCATTTCTGCAAACAGCGACGCGCTGGTACCATTCAAACTAACGTTTTGGCATACAAAGGGGCGCCCTGTTTGTTGAGTCAGGGCTCGCTCTATGTAGACGGGCTGTATGCCTCGCAGGGTGTGAGAATTACCGATAAATAAACAATCTATGTGCCCCTCTTTGTCATATCGTCTTGCCAGACGGTCTAACTGAATTTCGAATTGGCGATGCGAAGAACCAAACCCCTGGGATGGTAATCTCTGTTCGATCTCCGGCGACCGCGCGACAACCTCAAGGCTGCCGATGATGAAAAAAAGCCAACCACTGGTTAGGAGGACGAATGCAATCAGAGAGGAGAACGTCAGGCGAAGAGATTTCATTTGCACATACTACTATGGGCTTTGATAGCTCTATTAATAAACGGTAAGTAGCATATCGGTCCTGAATTTGGGATTATATGTTTTTTCAAGATATTGGTCAAGCCCGCGCGTTCTGGTGATTACCCAAAACCTGGCAGAGGGCGGTAGGATAGCAGACGTAGGGTAGAAACAGTCAGCCAAAGTCTTCCCAGGCCCCAGAGCAAGCGATACA
>RFJH01000222.1 GCA_003694975.1 Anaerolineae bacterium
CACAGGAAATTCATGGCCTCGCGAGTGCGTTTGATGGCTTCCACGGGATCCTTGGCCGCGTCCGTCTCCACACCCTCGCGGCCGCCCCAGAAGACGTAGCCTTTGGCGCCCAGTTCGACACCGAGGTCGATGGCGTTCATGGTCTTCTGTAGCGCGTAGGCGCGCACCTTGGGGTCGTTGGAAGTGAAGGCGCCGTCTTTGAACACCGGATCGGAGAAAAGGTTTGTAGTCGCCATGGGCACCACCAGGCCGGTATCTTGCAGTGCCTTCTTGAAATCGGCGACGATGCGGTCGCGTTCGGATGGTGTGGCATCGATGGGCACCAGGTCGTTGTCGTGGAAGTTGACGCCCCAGGCGCCGACCTCGGCCAGGAGATGTACCAGTTCGACCGGCGAGAGCCGCGGGCGCACCGGTTCACCGAAGGGGTCTCGACCGACATTGCCCACCGTCCAGAGACCAAAAGTGAAACGATGTTCGGGCTTGGGAGTGTATAGGTCGCTCATGATCCTTGTGCTGATTCAATGCGGAGAGAGAGCGAGGCGGGCGTCATCCTGAGAACTGATGATTCTCCAATTCCTCTCGCATCTCGGGGCGATAGGGCACCACATGGCTCCAGAGGATGTAGCCCAGGGTGGAGAACAACAATACGATGAAGCCGTACTTGTATGCCCAGAAGATCCAGGGTTGAAACATACCCACGATGCCGAGCACAATACCGGCCATCAGGATGCGCTCGATCACGCTGTAGGGCCGCGGGGGGATGTTGTTGTTCAGCATGGTGGCGGCGATGACGATGAGCGTGATGAAGGTGAGCACAATGGCGACGAAGATGAGGATGAAGGGGATGGCCGCCAGCAGCACGTTGTTCGCCAGCTGTTGCTCGGTGAAGATGCGATCGACCAGGGAGGAGGCTATCAGTCCCAGGACCAGCAGGACGACGATGGCGATGATCAGTCCTCGGGGGACTCGAGGAGGATTGAGCTTCATGAGGGTTCCCTAGCGTTGGTCATGATGGGAAGGGGCAGGGGGTGCGGGACGGCCCCGCACCCCGGCTGCTTCAGTATTTGATATCGACGCGCCGTCCGCTGTTGGCGGATTCGACAATGGCGTCGCAGACGACCGCGCAGCGATAACCATCTTCGAAGGTAGCGCCGTGCGGGCCCACCTCTTTATCGTTGACGATGGCATCCAGCAGGTGGGTGATCTCGTGTACGAAGGTGTGTTCCCAACCGATGATGTGACCGTGGGGCCACCAGTTCTCCCACCAGGGATGATAGCCCTCTGTGACCAGCACCTGATGCCAGCCTTCGGTGGTCTTGGGATCCTCGCCCACCCAGAAGACTTCGAGCTCGTTCATGCGCTCGAGGTTGAAGCGCACACTGCCCTTCTCGGCATTGATCTCGAAGCAGTTGTAGTTCTTGCGTCCGGCCGAGAAGCGGGAGCATTCCAGGGTGCCGGTGGCGCCGTTTTCGAATTCGATGGCCGCGGCGAAGGCATCGTCCACATCCACAATGCCCACACCGCCATCTGCCGTCTGGCGCTCTTTGATGAAGGTGGTGGTGAGGCCGCTGACGCTCTTGAACCCACCTACCAGGTAGTGGGCCAGGTCGATGATGTGCGCGCCCAGGTCTCCCAACGCGCCGCTGCCGGCCACGCTCTTGTCCAGCCGCCAGATCTTGGGCGTGCCGTAGTGGGGCATGATCCACTCCTGCAGATAGACGGCGCGGAAGTGGTAGATGCGGCCCAGGCGCCCTTCATCGATCAGGTTGCGAATCAGCCGCACCGCGGGGACGAAGCGGTAGTTGAAGGCGACCATATGTTTGACGCCGGCCTTCTCGACCGCGTCCCACATCTCCTTGGCCTCTTCGGCGGTGCGGGCCAGCGGTTTCTCGCAGAGGATGTGCTTGCCCAGTTGGGCGGCCAGGATCGAGGGCTCGGCGTGCAGGTTGTTGGGGCCACCGTTGTCGACCAGTTGCACCTCTTCGTCTTCGATCATGGCGCGCCAGTCGGTGTAGAAGCGCTGATACCCGTAGCGTTTGGCGGCTTCGGCGACCGCCTCCTTGTTGCGACCCGAAATGGCCACCAGCCTCGGGATGGCGGGAGGTGGGTACATCAGGTAGGGGATTTTCTTGTAGGCGTTGGTGTGGGCCTTGCCCATAAAGGCATAGCCCAGCATCCCCACGCCGATCTGCGGGGCTTCGCCCTCGGCCCTGGCGCCTGCCATAGTGGTGAATCCGGTTTCTTCGCTCATGCGTGTCCTCCTGTTTATGGGAGAAGCGTGAGGGGGGAGCCGCGGATATATCCTGCTCGCCCCGTCAGAGATTCGTCTCGATGTCAGTCGTCAGTCGGCCGCGAAAGCAGCATCGAAGGCAACGGCCGACGGCGTGAAGTCCTGTTTGCGCACCATCTGGAGTGCTTCGGGCGCGCCCCATTCGCGATCCATGCCGGAGTCCTCCCACTCGATGGAGAGGGGGCCGTTGTAGCCGATGCGGTTGAGGGCACGGATGATCTTGTCCCAGTTCACATCGCCCCGGCCCG
>RFJH01000223.1 GCA_003694975.1 Anaerolineae bacterium
CAATATTCCCTACTGCTGCCACCCGTAGGTGTCTGGCCCGTGTTTCAGTGCCAGTGTGGGGGGCCACCCTCTCAGGCCCCCTACCCGTCGTCGGCTTGGTAGGCCATTACCCTACCAACTACCTGATGGGACGCAGGCCCCTCCCGAAGCGGATTGCTCCTTTACTTACCGGCCCTCTAACTCCGGTAAGCACATGGGGTATTAGCAGCCCTTTCGAGCTGTTATCCCCCACTTCGGGGCAGGTCACCAACGCGTTACTCACCCGTTCGCCACTAGGAAACACCAAGTGTAAACACCCGGTGCTCCTCGTTCGACTTGCATGTATTAGGCACGCCGCCAGCGTTCATCCTGAGCCAGGATCAAACTCTCCGCAAATTTCTCACCTCTTGCGAGGTGTACGTTACGGATTCATTGGAATGACAGGGTTGTCGCTTCCTATCACTCTTCAGTTGTTAAGGTGCCGTCTCAAGAGCGGGCTGTATTCTACCCGCCTCTCCGTCCTCTGTCAAGGTTGACAGACAAAACCGCCGATGCTACCACAACATCGGCTCGCCAGACTGCCAAAACCGTGCAGCACTGTCTCTCTGACGTGAGACGTTTTCCTAAATTGTCAACGATCCGTCGGGGATGGATCGGTTTCACACAACTTCGCCCTTATTATACACAGCATCCCCCTCTTGTCAAGGAAATTGCCGAGATTCGTCCGTTATTCCTCTGATTTCAACGCACCCGCCGCTTCCATTCCTCCTTCAACTGCAATTCGCGCGGGCTTAGCCCCGAATCCAATGCCAGAAAGTCGGTCAGTAAACGATGGAAACGGGACGGCTCGTCAATCATCGGGAAATGCCCACACCCCTCCAGCGGAATGAAATGCATATGATAGGACAGGCGCGACAAGTCGCTGCTCGACGGCGGTGCAACGGCAGGATCCTCCTGCCCGTGGACGAGGAGACAAGGGACGCGCGCCTGTCGCACTTTACCAAACAAGTCGTTGCGCTGCAAAGCGACCAGGGACATGGTAATCGCCTGCGGGTCGGCCTTTGGTGCATCGGATAGGGCGGTAGCGGCCTCCGGAGTACGGGAAGCGAGCCATCCCACAAGGTCGGCAGGGGATGTGGTACGCAGGCGTTCACTGACGGCGTCAAAAGCAAACGGGCAACTCACCGCCATCACCCGGTCCACTCTCTCCGGCTGCGAAACGGTGTAATTGAGGGCCACCATCCCCCCCAAACCATGACCTATCAAAGCGACCTTACCAATCCCCATCTTGTCGAGAAAACGGTTCAACAGTCGCACTTGCTGTTCCACCGTATAACGCGAAGGATGATGAGCCGTATCCCCAAAGCCCCACAAGTCAAGCGCATAGGCGCGGAAAGCGGTCGAGGCGACTTGCATAGACGGAATCCAATACCGCCACGAACCCACCCAGCCATGCAAAAAGATGACCGGCCGGCCGCGCCCCAAGACCTCATAATGTACCAGGGCTTCGTCAAGCAAAATGACGCTCATCGTTTCCTGCCGTTATAGCAGCCATACAATACGGCTCCGGGAAAAACGCTCATTTCCCAAAGCGGGCCAATATCTGCCTCACACGCTCCGTCAACTCATCTGGGGCAAAAGGCTTGAGCAAATATTCCTCCGCACCGGCATCCAAACCGGCCCGAATTTCAGATTCCTGGCCTTTCGCCGAAAGAAACACCACCGGTATATCCTTCAATTGCGGATCGGACTTGATAGCCCGGCACACATCATAGCCGGTCATACGAGGCATGCGCACATCCAGCAGCACCAGGTCAGGCGCTTCATCGCGCGTCAATTCCAGCGCCTCCTCACCGTTTGCCGCAGCGACGACTTGATAACCGGCAAACCGCAGGGTGAAAGCGACCAGATCACGAATATCGCGCTCATCCTCAGCGATCAGTATTTTCGTCATTGCTCACCTCGTTCTCGGGCGAATACACCGGTAAAGTGAACGAGAACTTGCTTCCCTCACCGGGAATGCCCTTGCTCTCAACCCAAATGCGCCCTTGATGCATCTCAACCAGTTGTTTCACAATTGGCAACCCCAGGCCGGTACCGGGTGTTGCCAAAACTAGGGGATTCTCCCCTCGGTAGAAACGCTCAAAGACGCGCTCATGGTCCTCCGGGGGGATCCCCACGCCATTATCTATGACGTCTACCTGCACCTCCTTACTGTTCAAGGCACGGATTCGAACGGCGACCTTCCCATCCGGAGGAGTGTAACGATACGCATTGACCACAAGATTCGAAATAATCTGATGTACACGCTCAGGATCGCCGTAAACGTGTGGAAGTTCTTCCGGCGCATCCAAAGAGAAGGACATCGGCTTCTCTTCATCCTGAGAGCGGCGTGCCACCTCGTCAAGCACGCTCTTCGCCACGGCACGCAAGTCCAGTTCCTGGGGGGTTAAGGTCACCCGGCCAGATTCAATGCGCGAAATATCCAGCAAATCGTCCACCAGGATGTTCAAACGTTCGGTATTGTTCTTGATGATTCGCAGGAAATGCGTTTGATTTTCGTTCAGCGCGCCGGCCGCTCCCATCAACAAAATGTCCACATAGCCCCGGATGGAGGTCATCGGCGTCCGCAACTCATGGCTGACCGTGGCTACGAACTCCGACTTCAAGCGATCCACCTCCACCTCGTGGGTGATATCGCGGAAGATCGAAACCGTGCCCAGGAAATCGTTTTTCAGCATGACCGGCGCCAGGTGCACCAGGACAATGCGCCCGTCGTCCAATTCCAGTTGCTCGGCATATGTATCCCCTTCCTGATACGATGTGGGGTCTTCGGACCAGAAACGGATAGTCTCCATCCAGGTACTGGCTGCTTTGCCAAAGAAACCGGCGAAGTC
>RFJH01000224.1 GCA_003694975.1 Anaerolineae bacterium
GGCGGCGGCGCGGGCGCCGGCCCGCGCGCGAAGTGGATCACTCCCCGTCGATATGATACACTTCCCACGGCCTTCTCCCCTGGGTCAACGACGACCCTCGAGAAACCTGTCGCACCGGTCGTACCGACAACACATCTCAACGGAGGTTTCTATGAAAGCCCTACTGAACAAACTCGGGATTCAAGAAGTCAACGCGGGTGCATGTGTGGGGCCTGATGGCTGGATCACCGACCCGCAGGGCAAAAAACTTATCTCCTACAACCCTACCACCAACGAGCCTATTGCCACCGTCATTCAGGCCGGGCCCGAAACCTATGAGCGCGTCGCCGCAGCCGCGCATCAGGCCTTTCTCGACTGGCGGACGGTCCCCGCGCCCAAGCGAGGCCAGGTCATTCGCGACCTGGGCAACGCGTTGCGCGAACTCAAAGAACCGCTGGGCGACCTCGTCAGCCTTGAGATGGGTAAGATCCGCGTCGAAGGCCACGGCGAAGTCCAGGAAATGATCGACATCTCCGACTTTGCCGTTGGCCTGTCCCGGCAACTCTACGGCCTGACCATGCAATCCGAGCGGCCACAGCACCGCATGTTCGAGCAGTGGCACCCATTGGGCGTTGTGGGCGTCATCACCGCCTTCAACTTCCCCGTAGCCGTTTGGTCTTGGAATGCCACCATTGCCGCCGTAGCGGGCGACACCGTCCTCTGGAAACCCTCCTCCAGCACCCCCTTGTGCGCCATCGCCGTCCAGCACATATGCAATCGCATCATGGCCGACCATGGCCTGACCGGCATCTTCAGCCTGGCCATTGGTTCCGGCCGCGATGTCGGCGAACTCCTGCTCAACGATTCGCGCCTCCCCCTTGTCTCCTTCACCGGCTCGACCAAAGTGGGGCGGCACGTCTCCGAGACCGTAGCCCGACGCTTCGGCCGCACCATCCTGGAATTGGGCGGCAACAACGCCATCATCGTCACCGAAGACGCCAATCTTGACCTGGCCACCCGCGCCATCCTCTTCGGCGCCGTGGGCACGGCAGGCCAGCGTTGCACCACCACCCGGCGCATCATCATGCACAAACAGATCGCCGGCGAACTCACCCAACGGTTGGTCGGTGCTTACAAACAAGTCCGTATCGGCGATCCCCTCGAAGACGGCATCCTCATGGGCCCGCTGGTCAACGGCGCAGCGGTGGAGGAGATGTTCGAGGCATTGCAAAAAGCACAGGACCAGGGAGGAGAGATCGTCTACGGCGGTCACATGCTACCCGAGCTTGGTCCCAACTTCGTCGAGCCCACCATCGTCAAGATGCCCGAGCAAACCGACATCGTGCGCCAGGAAACCTTCGCACCCATCCTCTACCTGCTGGAATACGAGGACTTTGATGAGGCTATCCACATCCACAACGACGTACCCCAGGGCCTTTCCAGCGCCATCTTCACCGAGAGCATGCGCTACATGGAGCGCTTCCTCTCCGTCACCGGGTCCGACTGCGGTATCGCCAACGTCAACATCGGCACCTCGGGCGCGGAGATCGGCGGCGCCTTTGGCGGCGAAAAGGAAACCGGCGGCGGTCGCGAATCCGGTTCGGATGCCTGGAAAGCCTATATGCGCCGTCAGACCAACACCGTCAACTACTCCAGCGAGCTGCCTCTGGCGCAGGGCATCCGTTTCGGCGATTAGCCCCCTCGCTGCGAGAACCTCCTATCCTGGCCCCCTCCTGCACCCCTGCCGAGGGGGCCAGCAACTGGAGTCTCGACCATGACCCGCTACCTTTTCGACAACGCCACCATCGTCACCCTCGATCCCGAGGATCACATCTACGACCGTGGCCAGCTCGCCATTGAAGGCGAGACCATCCTCTCGGTAGGACGCGCACCGGACGATTTTCAGCCCGACGAGCGCATCGACCTCGGAGGGCGCGTGGTCATGCCGGGCCTTTACAATGCCCACACCCATGCCGCCATGACTTTTGCCCGCGGCTACGCCGAGGACTTGCCCCTGGAACGCTGGTTCAACGAACGCATCTGGCGTCTGGAGTCTGCCCTCACACCGGAAATCGTCTATTGGGGCACGGCCCTCGCCGCCGTCGAGATGATCCGGGGGGGTATCGTCGGCTTTGGTGATATGTACTTTCATATGGATCAGGTCGCCCGCGTCGTCGAGGAATCGGGCATGCGGGCCACCCTCGCCTGGACTGTCTTCGGTCAGGGCGAGGAAGTGGGCATCACCGTACCCGAGACCGTCGACTTCGTGCACCACCATAACGGCGCTGCCGGGGGACGCCTGCGCGCCCTCTTCGGTCCCCATTCCCCTTACATGTGCCCGGACGCCTTTCTCGCCCGTACCGCCGCCGTCGCCTACCGCGAAGGCATCGGCATCCACATCCACGTCGCCGAGACACCCGAACAAGTCAAACTGGCCTGGGACCAATACGACATGAGCCCGGTGGAACTCCTGGGCAATCGCGGCCTCTTCGAAACCCACACCATCGTCGCCCATGCCATCCATGTCAACGAAGTAGACATCACCACCCTTGCCAACAAGCAGGTCCACGTCGTCCAGTGTCCCAGCACCTACCTGCGTTATGCCATGGGTGTTGCCCCCGTCCCGGAGATGTTGGCCCGGGGCGTCAACGTGGCCCTGGGTACCGATGGCGCCGGAAGCAGCGTTGCCCTCAACATGTGGCGAGAGATGCGCCTGGCCGTCCTCATGCAGCGTCAGGCTCACGGCGATCCCACCCTTATGCCCGGCTCCCTGCCGCTGCACATGGCCGCCGCCAACGGCGCCCGCGCCCTGGGCTTTCCCCAGAGCGGTGTACTGGCTCCCGGCAACGCAGCCGACCTCATCGTCATCGACACCACCGCCCCCCATTTCCAGCCCTTACATGACGTCATCGCCGGACTGGTCTGGTGCACCGAACCCGCCGACGTGCGCGATGTCATGGTTGCGGGACGCTGGCTCATGCGTGACCGCAACCTGCTTACCCTAGACGAAGAGGCCATCCTCTCAGGTTTTCGCGAGGCCCTGAGCGAGATGCTCGGCCGGCCCCTCGGCCAGTTCCGCACCTACGACGTCGGCTAGCCCTCCTCCATCTGCGTCGCCGGCCGCGCCTGCGCCCCCTCAAAAAAGATCGTCAGCATCAGGTCTACCGCGTCCTCCAGTGCTCCTATCTCCGCCTCCTGCGTCGGGTAGAAGAAAGGGTACATCATCCCCAACAAGATCCAGGTCGCCTTGTGCGTATCCAGCGGTCTCAGATACCCCTGCTCCACCCCCTCCGCCAGGATCGCCTCCACCTGGCCGGTGAACCGCTCGTGATAGAGCTCTAGAAAGGCACGGCGGGCGGGTTCGGCCAGTTCACCCAACTCCTGACTGGCCAGCCGGATGATAGCCCGCTGTTCCGGCGCGAAAGCCAGCATTTTCTTGAAGAGAAAGTCGATGCGCTGCCGTGGATTGGGGCCGACCCGCCGCGCCTCCTGCAGCAGCGCCTCGATCCGGTTCACATTCTCGACAAGGATGGCGAGGAACAGCTCCTCCTTGCTCTTGAAATGGTAGTACAACCCTGCCTTCGACACCCCCACATGCTCGGCCAGCTCCCGCATAGAGATACCGTGATAACCCCGGCGGACAAACAGTTCCGTGGCCTTGTGCAGAATGTGGGTGCGTATCTCAGAGGCAGAGGACATAAGCGATCCACTACACTTCGGCGGTGGCTGCCAGCACCTCGCCCATGCCCGGCCCTCGGCCGGCTGCACCGACAAAACCTCGGACATCGACGCGCAACAGCAGGGGAATACAGATCAACAGCCCCACCGCTTCCAAGGCGAACAAAGATGCATACGCCACGTGAAACTGCCCGGCGATGGCCAGCGCCACATCGCGCACGACGCCGCCCATCGCGATCCCGGCTCCGCGAGTGACCAGCTGAATCACGCTCCATAGGGCCAGATAGCTGCCGGCCTGTTCCTCACGGCTCATGGCCATCAGCAGACTCACACCACCGATGGTGAAGATGCCGA